>JAUVKG010000203.1 GCA_030596365.1 Chlamydiota bacterium
GAGTTCATGAAACTCACGCCCGGAGCCAAATGTATCGATATGACTGTAGGACTTGGTGGTCACGCGAAAGCGATACTCAGCAGAACTGACGGTAAATTGCTTTGTTTTGACAGAGATGCTGAAACGCTGGAAATAGCAAAAGAAAGATTAGAGGAATTTGGTTCAAGAGTAGAATTTGTTCATTCTTCTTTTGCTGAAGCAGGGGAACAAGCACGGTCACACAATTTTGGAGAAGTAAATGCCGTATTATTTGATCTTGGAGTGTCATCGTTGCAGCTTGATACGGCAGAACGAGGGTTAAGTCTTAAAAATGACGGCCCGTTGGATATGCGGCTTGACCGCAGTGAAAAGTTAACAGCCGCGTATATTGTAAATGCGTGGAAAGAAAAAGATTTAGTATCACTATTTCGTGAATATGGGGACGAGCCGCTTGCATTGCAGACTGCTCGAGCGATATGTAAGCAAAGACCGTTCACCCGAACAGTTGAGCTTGCAAATATAGTGGTTGAAGTATATCGTCGCCGTGGTTGGCATCGATCAAGAATTCATCCGGCAACGCGTGTCTTTCAAGCATTGAGGATGATGGTCAATCGTGAGCCTGAAGCGCTGAAAGCAGGATTGTCGGAAGCGTTTGAATTATTAGTTGAGGGTGGGCGAATGGTTGTGATAAGTTTTCACTCCGGTGAAGACAGGATAGTGAAGCGGTTTTTTGTGGAGCAAGGGAAGCGGTTAAATAGCGGTCAAATTCTAACTAAAAAGCCGATTACTCCATCGGCGGAAGAAATGCGTTATAATTCCCGGTCACGCAGTGCGAAAATGCGTGTATTTGAAAAAGGTGTGAAACAACATGTCAAGAAAGTATAAAAGCAGAAATAACAATAATATACCATCGATTCCGTTTAATTACAAAATCGTAATTGTTTTTGGTGCGCTTGTATTAATAGGATTAGCGTATTATTTAATTGATGCTCAAAGACAAATTATGATTCGTGATACGGGTTATAAGATGAACACAATGAGGCAGGAAATTCGAAGAGCGAAAGATATGAATTCTAACCTGCGTGCCCGTCTGGCGAAACTGAATAAGCTTGAAACAATAATCATCAAATTAAATGAGTATGGAATTAAATTAAAAGTTCCACCTATTGAGAAAGTTTACAGATTAAAACTTTATGAAGGCGTTGAAGGTTTGGGGAAGAGGTAGCCGGTCTTGTTGAGACCGGATTCCGGCAAGCCGGAATAGTGAGTAGTGAGTGGTGAGTGGTGAGTAGTGAGTTGTGAGGTCAGAAGTCAGGTAAAGAATAAAGAACAAAGAACAAAAAACAAAATAAGTGGTTACATTAAAAGAAAAATTCAGAACACAAATGCTTTTCATCATTCTGATGATTGGAATGATAATAACGCTTATTCGGCTATTTGATTTGCAATGTCTTCGTTTTGAAGTTTATCAAAAAAGAGCTTTGCAGCAGCAGCAAAGTGTGCAGCGCGTTAAGGCGCGTCGCGGAAGAATATTAGATCATAATGGACAAATTCTTGCGATATCCAGTTCACAACCTGCTTTATGGTCGGATCCGGGCCTTGTAAAAGATGTAAATAAAACTGCTGTTAAATTATCAAGAGTTTTAAATATGTCGGCATCTCATATTAAGAAAAAGCTTTATAATCCGCGAAATCCAAGTAACAGATTTGTATGGATTGATAAAAAAATTAGTGATGCGCAGACAATAGCTATTCGTACAATGATAAAAAAGCAGGAAATTCCAGGTGTGTATTTAAAATACGTGCATAATAGAATTTACCCGCGTAATGAATTGTTAGGGAATGTACTTGGATTTTGTAACTCTGAAGGAGATGGTGCTGAAGGTCTTGAATACGCGGCTGACAAGACTCTGAAAGGTACTGATGGATATTTTGTAATGCGTCGCGATAACAGGCGCAAACGTTTTTTCGTTCCGGAGTGGGTCAGACGACAATTAGAGCCGGTTGACGGTAATGATATTTATCTGACAATTGATGAATATATACAACATACAACCGAGAAGGAGCTTGATAAAGCTGTGGCAAAATATACGCCCAAACGTGCAGTAGCAATAGTAATGGATCTACGCCAGGGCAGAATCGGAGAGATTCTTGCTATGGCTTTGTGGCCGAAATTTAATCCATCGGACAGAAGTACATATAAGCCGGGATTGCTTCAGAATTTTGCGACAACGACAGTTTTTGAACCCGGATCAACATTTAAAATAGTTTCCGGAGCTATTGCATTAAATGAAGGTGTAGTAACACTTAATACAAAAGTGTTTTGTGAAAATGGCAAATGGAAAGCTACTCGAGGGCATACACTTCATGATGATCATTCACTTGGGGAAGTAACGTTTAAAGATGTAATTAAATATTCCAGTAACATTGGTATGGCCAAAACTGCCCGGAAAATTGATAAATATACATTTTATAAATATTTGCTGAAATTCGGGTTTGGAAAAAGAACCGGTATTAATTTTGTGCCTGCAGAATCTCCCGGACTTCTTAGCTCACCGTCAAAATGGTCGAAACTTTCAATGGTTTCCATACCAATGGGACAGGAAATCGGAGTTACAGCAATTCAATTACTTAGCGCGGTACAAACTATAGCCAATGGCGGAATTAGATATCAGCCTACAATAATAAAAGAAATCGAAACAAGCGACGGACAGTTAACTCCGGAAGCAAAAACATACAATTATTTTGAACCGCGTGTTGCACAAAATGGTGTAATATCAGAAAAGGCCGCTAAATTGATCACAAGAGCAATGGTAAGTGTTACCGAGGAAGACGGAACAGGAAGTAGAGCGGCTATTCCGGGATACACAGTTGCCGGAAAAACAGGAACTGCGCAAAAATACGACCCGGAAATAAAAAAGTATTCGCGGCGTAAATTCGTAGCATCATTTATAGGATTTGTACCGGCCAGTGATCCCGCGATAGCTGTACTAGTAACATTTGACGAGCCGAAGAAGAGTTATTATGGCGGAACGGTTTCTGCGCCTGTTTTTCAGAAAATATGCGAAAAAACACTTGCGTATCTAAAAATACCAATGGATGCTCCTGCAGGAATTAACGAGACCAAAAGAGAAAGATAATGAAACTTAACGAAGTAATTAAAAACATTCCCTGCAAATTAATTAGCGGTTCGTCGCAGGTTGATATTAAAGGAATATCAGAGGACAGCAGAAGAATATGTTCCGGATGGTTGTTTATTGCCCGTAAAGGACTGGAAACTAACGGTCACTTATTTATCGATGACGCGATAAGCAGGGGAGCTGTTGCAGTAATATTATCCGACAGTAAATTTATTGTTTCAGGGAATACAACCGTAGTTGTTATGGATTTGTCACACGATAATATAGGCCTGATGGCTGGAAATTATTATGGCGCTCCTAAATGCAAGTTAGTTGGAATAACAGGAACAAACGGCAAGACAACTACATGTTATCTTACGCGGTATTTTCTTGAAAAAGCAGGTGTGCCAACAGGAATAATAGGTACAGTAGCATATGAATTTGAAGGAAGACGCATACCTGCGACAAGAACCACGCCGGATATTTTTGAATTAAATGATTTAGTAAAGAGTATGAGTGATTTTGGTGCAGAAGTCGTTATGATGGAAGTCTCAAGTCATGCTTTAGCTCAAAATAGAATGGGCAATTTGAAATATGATATGGCCGTATTTACTAATTTATCGCGTGACCATCTTGACTATCACAAAACGATGGAGGAATATTTTGCCGCTAAAAGAAAATTATTTAATAAACTTAAAACAGATGGATTAGAAACAAAAGGATTAGCGGTAATTTCCCTTGATGACCAGTGGGGAAGAAAAATGTTCGGAGAACTTCATGAAAGCGGAGTCCGGTTGGTTACATATAGCAGTGAAGATGAATCTAAAGCATTAGTTCACGCAAAAAATATTTGCGCTTCGACTGCCGGAACTTCATTCGAACTTATTGTAAATGGTGACAAGGTGGCGGATACTAAAATACCGCTTATCGGGCATCACAATGTTTCTAACTGTCTTGCCGCGATGGCGATTGCTTATCAATTCGGTGCAGATGTAGACTTGATGGTTAAGCAGGCTATAGATTTGCCACCGGTTCCCGGAAGACTTGAATTTATTCAAAACAATCTTGGTATTCTTGTGGTAGTTGATTATGCACATACTGATGACGCGTTAAATAAAACGCTGCACTGTCTAAAAGAATTAAAACCGAAAAAGTTATTGGTTGTATTTGGATGTGGCGGTGATAGAGATAAAGGCAAACGCGCTAAAATGGGAACAGCTGCAGAAAATCATGCCGATTTTATTGTAGTTACAAATGATAATCCGAGAACTGAAAATCCGGATGTTATTATTGAAGATATTAAAAATGGCTTGACTACAGATGCAGCTGTAATCGAAAAAGATAGACAGAAAGCAATTGAACTCGCGATAAAAAACGCTTCCGCCGGTGATATAGTGCTGATCGCAGGAAAAGGTCATGAAACTTATCAGGAGATAAATCGGATTTATCATCATTGTGATGACCGTGAGATTGCCAGGGAAATCATAGCAGAATTGGAAAAACAAAATGTTTACTAACGAAGAAATATTAAAAGTCACCTCCGCAATAAGTTTTGAAATGGCGGAACGTGTTACCGGAGTGTCAACTGACAGCCGTAACATATTAAAAGGTGATTTATTTATCGCGCTTCGCGGGGATAATTTTGATGGACATGAATTTGCCGGTATAGCTGTTGAAAAAGGTGCCGCTGCAATTTTAAGCGACTATAAAATAGATATAAATGTTCCTCAGTATATTGTTGGAAATACATTGACGGCTTATCAACAACTTGCGCGTTATCATCGTTTGAAAATAAATGTTCCGGTGATTGGAATTACCGGGACAAATGGAAAAACGACTGTGAAAGAAATGATAAATTCAATTTTGTCCGATGTTGGTAATCCGCTATGCAGCGAGGCAAATTTTAATAATCATATTGGTGTTCCGGCAACATTGCTGAAGCTGAAAAAAGAACATACACACGCAATAATTGAAATGGGAATGAATCATACCGGTGAAATTAAAATTCTTTCAGAAATCGCTTTGCCGGACGTAGCAGTAATAACGTCAGTTGGCAGGGGACACATTGAGTTTCTCGGTACTGTGGAGAAAGTGCTGAAAGCCAAAATTGAAATTTTGGATGGTTTAAATAAAAACGGGGCAATAATTCTTCCACTTAATTCTAAATTTTATGACGGAATGAAAAGCGCGGCAATGAATTCAGAAATCAAAAATATAATATCTTTTGGTGATTCTGATGAAGCCGACTTTAGTTTCATTACTGAAATGTCAGATGAAACCGGTAGTGAAGGAATATTAAAAACACCTTGCGGAAAAACAAAAACAAAAATCAATATTGCAGGGCAACATAATTGTAGAAATGCTGCAGCTGCAGCGGCAGCGGTTATGACAATAGAGAAAGATATTACAACAGAAAATATTGCTGCTGCATTCGGAAAATTAAAATCCGTGAATATGAGATGCCAATTCGTCATAATTAACGGCGCTAAAATATTATTAGACTGTTATAACGCAAATCCTGATTCAATGCGTGCAGCGATAGACCTTATTTCTAATTTAAAAACAAATGGCAGAAAAATTGTGTTTCTTGGAGAT
>JAUVKG010000031.1 GCA_030596365.1 Chlamydiota bacterium
AACAAAACCGGAAAAAATTGAGAAAAGAATAGCTGAGATGTTAGAGAAAGAAGAAAAGTAAATTAACTTCTAAAATCTGAAATCGTTAATCCTTGTTCGCGAAGCGCCCGGAGAGTTTCGGGCGATATTCAATTCGATTTATTAGTAATTAAAAAGTTCCTTCATGGAATATTCTTTTCCCGCAGCTTTGTTCAACGCATTGAGAATTTTGGATTTGACGTTTGATGTTAGCCGCCTGCCTTTGCATGCCCGGGATACCATCTTATGAGTGATTTGTTCTGTTGATGCCGCGACAAGATCCATTGGCTTGAGATCATGATCTATCATTATTTGTCTGATAGGTTGTTCACCGAAATTTCTTTTAATTTCAATATTCATATTTATTTTTTAAAGTTATGTTTTTCTTTAATTATTTTGCAGAATGATTTACTGTTTTTGATTTTGATGCATGATGCAGAATTACCGGGAGATTTGTTTGAAAAAGAGCGTTTGTCACTTTTATAAGAAGCCAAAATGTCAGCAAAGGTAAAATAATTACTTGAATCAAAAATACACCGACATATAAAATTGTGAGAGTTAATAGATTGTTTATTATGCTTCCCATATTGTTTTTAGTGGCTATAATCGCATTTTTAAACTCTATAGATTTCTGCTTGAGCAGCGATGCACTGTTTTCAATTGTTCCCTTAATACCATCAATTTCAGGAAGTGAAAGTTCTGCTAGTTTATCAAGTTCAGCAGTGTTAAATTTTAACTTATCATTCGCATCTGATATTTTATCGTCAAAAAAATCTTTTTGAATAATTTCATTCGCCATTGATGATATCGGAAGACAAAATCGGGCAATTATAATAATAAATATAATCCGTATTACGGTTTTCTTAAATCGGATAATTCTTTTATTCTCAAACCAAACAAGAATTGTCAGCAAAAAAATGAAAATAGAAAGTATTGGCGGCGCAAATACTACACTAATCTCATATGCTAATTCCTGAACCCCTAATGAGGTGATCGCTGTAACAATTACATCAGAAAATCTCTCGGTCATATCGTCAAGCGGGTCCAATATCTGCCCTACAGCCAGTGACACTCCAATTCCCGCCGGTTCCAATTCCAGACTTGACTCTTTTACAACCGAAACAGAAGCGTTAATAATTCTGCAAGTTAAGTATGCCACACCCGCTTTAGTTATTGCTTCACTAAAATAATTGTCTGCGGCATCGTCTAATACAGGAAGTTTCAGCACAGGGAAAAAGAATAGTGATATTGCTATCAATATTCCAATGGATGACATTATTATTTTTTGTTTTAATGAATTTCTTATAAACATAGTTTGTGATTTTTGTTTTTTTTATTTATCTTTCGCAATTCTTTTATATTTTGCCTGCATGGCAAATTCATCGTAGCCTCGGGCAACGCCCGGGGAATTGTACAATTGCAAATTTGTTCCCTGTAGGGGAACCTCAATATTTTTTTAAAATACGTCTCTTCCTTTTCGAGTAGCCCATAATTAGACGGTGCTCGAAAAGGTATTTTGTAAGAATCATTTCCTAAATTCCCCTCCTTACAAAGGAGGGGTGCCCGTAGGGCGGGGTGGTTCTCAAATTAACAAAATAGATTTTCTCAAATAATTGCTGAGTTTTATTATAATAAATAGATTTTGCTCATTTTTACCAATGCGAGAACCACCCCGGCACTTTGTGCCACCCCTCCTTCGTAAGGAGGGGAGCTTTTCTTGTTTGCCCTCTTTTCGGGCGATGTCTAATTAAAAAATGTTATTAGTCTGCCTTCAATTGTCACATTCAAAAAACCAATCTCTTCTTTTATCCAATGAATTGTTTTCTTATGATAGATAAATGTATGCGTTTGGTCATTCTTATATCGCCAATTATGAAAATTAATATCTTCGTTATAAACATCGGTCATACAATAAAGTTTACCATTTTCCAGTAATAATTTCTTTAATAGAATAAATTCTTTTTTAGGATTATGAAAATGTTCCATCACTTCACAGCAAACAATATAATCATATTTCCTCTCTAATAAATCAGGATAATTATGAAAAAATGGATCATATTGTACAATATCAAAATTATAGTCTTTTAATACCTTGGATATGACAGGACCGGTTCCCGCTCCAAAATCAAGTCCCTTATCTCTTTGAGTAAAGTCTCTTAAAACAGCTGAAGTAATCGGAGATACAAAATTTTGATATTTTTTGTCTTCAACATCATTATTATGTTCTTTGTACCGCAACATTTCTGCTTCTTGGTTAAGCCTTAGTTTTTTGTCAACAAAAATACCGCAGCAATTGTTACATTGATAATAAAAACGGTTGCGGTTTTGATAGAAAATTGTGCTGACACTTCCGCAGAGAGGACAACAATGTATAATATTATTTTGCATAATTAATGATTCTTTCCAGAAATATCAACATAAAGAATTGGTTCTGCTTCAGTTAAACTTGAAGGATGTGTCCATCCAAGATCAAGACATTCCGGCAGCAGAGCTACTTGAGCACCATTTGCTGCAGCT
This sequence comes from Chlamydiota bacterium, assembly GCA_030596365.1. GTDB lineage: Bacteria > Auribacterota > UBA3054 > UBA3054 > B51-G9 > B51-G9. The sequence goes on from JAUVKG010000031.1 coordinate 2,536, forward strand.
TCAGCAATTAATTCTACAGCATGATTCAGGTTGCGTTTTTTGTCACCGCCTTCAACGTGCATTTGAATAAGCGCTAATTTAAAAGGAGTGATAGACATAATATTAATCTTAAATTTGTGACAGAATAATTTTTTCTTTCTTCATTAAGTCATCACTAAAATTATAGCGACAACCGTTAAAATCGTCAACAGTAAAACATCTCCCAATTCCGGCGACTAATTATAGGTTACTCGAAAAGGGCGGCACTAACTAATTAACCGGGTTAAAAGGTTGAAACGACGCACTTGAATTAAATTTGCCTTATAGACATATATTAAGTATAATAGTCTGATATATTAGGACAAAAAAAATGAGTAAACTTTAAAAAAATAATTGTAATTTAATCGATAAAACAGGGGATAAAAATGAAAACATTTCAAATAATAAAAATTAAAACTTATGTTCTCTTATGTCCCTTATGTGGTTCAAAATGAAATTTGATATAATATTTGTTCAATAACTAAAAAACCATATTATAAAAATGAAAACTATATTATATTTAAATATCGTGATTTTAGGTGTGTTATTAGTTATTTACACTTCAAATGGAATATGTGAAAATGTCATAAGATATGTTAAAAAAATAAATCCTGTTGTTGAAATTAGCTATATTGAATATTATCCTAACTGTCAGAGCAACAAACCTGACAAATGCGAATTGATTCTTAATAATGGTGAAGATAAATCAGAAACAATATGGAGTGTTACAAAACCGGTGATTAATTCGGATTGCCCAACATTTGCAATATGGCCTTATGATAATATTAAAATTGCTGATGTCGCATATACAAATAACATATGTTCATTCATCTTTTGGGATGTTTTTGGATTACATAATATTGTTATAAACAAAATAGACAATGAATGGGTTTCGTCAGCTCCAGTAACTATTGGAACGTCTGCTTCATTTGCCACGAAAGGCATTAAAAAATTTAAATTAAAATCTATTGATATTATTGAATATCAATATGAAAATGGAGAAACAATTAAATATAAAATGAAAATAAAAACACAACCGAGTATAATTGGAAATATTAAATCGGCTGATAAGATAGAACTTATAAAAATAAATTGATTGATTATATAAATAAATTTTGTTAAAATTTAGCAATTAAACCACCGATAAACACTATATTTTATATTCTGTTTCCTTGAAAGTAATATTTGATTTTCCTTACTTTGTTGGTACTTCCTTTGCGAGCTTAGCGCCTTTGCGAGGTAAATTATTTTCTTATTCCTCCTTTTTATAAAATTTCGTTTTATAAGATTTCGCGAGAATTTCTGTTGCTTATGCAACAGCGCAGTAAATGAACTTTCGCTATTGCGAAAGTTTTTTATTCCTGCACTCCATAAAGGAGAAATCCATCAAGACCAAAACAATAACCGTTTGACTTAAAATGCTTATCTTTATTCTTAATAGTTAGTTTGTGTTCTCCGATTTTTAGTTCTCCTGCATCTAAAGCATATTCGCGGGATGATAAGTCCGGATGATACAAATTAAGAGTTTTCCCGATTTTTTTCCCGTCTATCAAAAACTCAAAATATCCGAAATGCTGCTGGCGGAACATCGCTAAAACCAAAGAATATTTTCCTGATTTTTCTACCGTAAAAGGAATTTCAAATGTTCCACCCGGTTCTTTTACATTCCAATGTAAATAACCGTGATTGGAAGCAAAAGTTCCACCCCATAAGTCAATTGTTCCTTTATCAACTTTTACTTTATCTTTTAGAGTTTCTGCTTCAACAATGTTTGTCCAACCGTAATAAAGTCTGTCATAACCAACTGGCATTTTTTCATAAGACTTGTGTGGACCTGTCTGATACCAGAAAGCAACGGTTGACCAGTCATCCGCTCTTACACCATCATCAATAATTTCTTTACCATCTTTGTCTTTAACCCACCACCATCCCCAGTGTTCCATTTCCAAACGAAGCGATTTTTTAAAAGAAATCGGGTCGGGAAGATGCCAGCGGTAAACAGTGGTTCTGTCCTGAATTTCTGATCCTTCGTAAACGTTGATTCCGTAAAAAGGTCCATCACTTTCGCGGAAGCCCCATGCATCACAAAAATAATCTTCGGTTCCCGTGCCGCGCATAGAAGGTTCTTTTTCACCGTCGATAAAAAAGAAATCATCACCTTCACCCATCCATCCACGCTCGTGTTGACGGCAATTTAAAACTGTACCTACATAATGTCCTGCTCCCTGAATGTCCGCTATAAGATATCTTTTACCTGCAACACACGGATATTCCTGTCTGTACATAGCGTGAAAATAAGGAGTATCATTTGGAAGTGAGGGAAGTTTTGTCCAGTCAACATAATAATAAAAAGCTTCAACAGGTTTGTTGCCTTCGTTCGTAATCGTTATTTTCGCGGATTTTTTGAAAGGCATCGGCCAATAACAATTCCTTGCAACTCCTTCAGCGGAAACACGCACGGGATTGGAGTTGAAATTAACACTCATTCCGTGTCCAACACCAAAAAAGTCACCAAGCGGACAATTAACGCTGGGTTCTTTTTCTCCATCCCAATAAATTTTCAGAACAAGCAATTTTGAAAAACTGTATTCTTTGCTATTAATGGTGTTCCAGATATGTTGGATCATTCCCGGACCTTTTAAATCAGCAAGCAGAAAAGTCTCACCGGGTTTGATTCCACGGGCGTCACCATTGCTGTTAGCCCAGTCTACAGCGCTGGAAGAAGCACGCATTCCGCGTCCCGGTTTCAAAGTAGTTAATCCGTAAGGATCAGAAGATTTTGGTATTGCGAGAGCGAATGTGCAAAGAATTATGCACAAAAAGAAAAATAGTTGTTTGTAAGTGTTAAACATAATTACACCTTTGGTTTTTGTTAGTTGTTGTTAGTTGTTATGTTAATTCATTATAACGAAAAAAATCGAAATACTCAATAGCTTTTCGAGCAACCCATAGGGGTTACTCGAAAAGTGGCAATTGACATAAATTGTCGATTGTTATGAACGCAAAGCGTTATTTCGCTAGGACCAAATGCGATGTGTGAAAATAAGCTGAAATAATTCCCCCTTTGAAGGGGGATGTTAAACTTTTGTATACAATTTGTAGCCAAATGCTAATGAATTCCTTTTCGAGCAATCACTAATAATATAATAAAATTCTTTTTTCTTCTTAGAGTCGAAGTTTATCCCGATGGATCGGGATGCCTTCCCCGATACGCTATACTATCGGGACAGGCGTGGCTGCTTTTTAATTTTTCTAACGTTATTTTGACAGGATAACCGCTCAAATGTAAAAGGCGCTTGACATTATGTAAAGTATATGTTACAATATGTGCGATGAAAGTTACAATCCATAATTAAATGACCCGGAGGATACATTATGACAAGGCTAGAAAAAGACGCAACCAAACGGTTAATTATTCTCGGAACAGTGATTACAACAGTCGCAATAATATTTATTTTTTCAAGACAAATATTTATATTGCTTATTTTGGGTTTCCAATGTAAAAATATATTTTTACAAATAGATAACGGCTTTGCTGTGAATTTCGGAGCAATCCTTTCAACAGTGTTAATATTAATATGTATCCTGTTTTTAATAATAAGACGAAAAAAGATTTTTATTAAAAAGACTATAAAATTACCAAAATATGATGAACGGGAAGAAATAGTTTTAAAAACTGCCCATTCAATCGCTTTTGCTGTTTTCTGGCTTATATTTGTTTTCGCATCTGTTGCCGCTAATTTATCAATGCGTGACAAACAAATACCGGCCTTTATTTTATCAATACAGATTCTTGTTAGTTGGTGGATTTATTCCTGTACTTATAATATCGCAATTTTCTGGCAGGAACGAAGAACAGGAAAATTAATTTTTTAAATATTAAACCATAAATTGTCCCGAGCGCGAAGAGCCTCGGGAAATTTACTCAGAGTGTAACGACAAAGGAGACAATTATGAAACCGGAAAAAACAACAAAAAACAGAAGAGTTGGAGTAATTATAACTATATTAAGTTTATGCGCTATGGTTATAATTTTTGAATTTTGCAAAATCAATCGTAACGTCACTCTTTTTATAGCAACTGAAATTATTGCATTAATCATTTTTTTAGTGAGTTTTGCACTAACTTTTATTAAAACAGGTTTATGGCAGTTTACTCATAAATCTTTAAAAAAATTAGATGAAAGAGAAATTGCATTGACAAGTAAATCGCTAAGAATTGCTTATGCTATTTTTACTGTAGTTATATTATTTTTATTATTGTCACTTGCAATATTTAATGCAGCAATTGATGTTGTATTGGTAGCAGCATTAATACTATTAGCGCATATTTTACCGGCCTCTGTTATCGCCTGGACAGAAAATGAGGAATAAAAATGAACGATAAAATAAATAATAAAATTCGACGGTGGCGATTCGAGCGTGATGAAATGACTCAGGAAGAGCTTGCAACTCGCGCGGGAGTTACTCGTCAGACAATTATCGCTATCGAGGCAGGGAAGTACGCTCCTTCGTTAATGCTTGCATATCGAATAGCAACAGCCCTTGGCGTTTCATTAGATGAAGTATTTCAATATTTCCCTGAAGAAACAGGATGATATTTTTTAACCACTGCTAACGAAGTAACGTGTACTCAGTGTATTTCTTTTTACTGTTTATTGGGGTTTATTTAGGTCAATTAGAGCAATTAGAGTAATTAGAAATTCTTAGTGCCTTAGTGTCTTAGTGGCAATAATTAAAATTAATAAAACCAGATAATAAAATATGACTAAGCACATACTTACCTTTGCATTGAGCATCATTTGCGCCGCGTGCTCTACGGTGTCTGTGACAAAGAAATCTAACTCGTTATTGCCAATCGTGAAGAATCTGTGGCCAACAAAGATAACAAATTATCAGGAAGCTGCTTTAGAAAAGGTTTTACCTGACAGCGGCGATAATGTCCGTCGCATTACAAACATCAAGGAACCGTCCTTAACTGTTTATCGAGCTAACAAGAATGAAGCAACGCCTGCCATCCTCGTCTTTCCCGGAGGCGGATATTCTATATTGGCTATCAATAAAGAAGGCACCGAGATAGCCCAGTGGCTTAACGACATCGGTATCACAGCCATAATTGTCAAATATAGAGTCCCCGGAAATCGGGCAGGCGCTTTCAAGGACGCTCAACGCGCCTTACAACTTGCGCATCATTATGCCGAAGAATGGAACATTGATTCCAAACGCATTGGTGTTATGGGGTTTTCGGCTGGTGGGCATCTGGCCGCACGCTTGAGCACAGATTTTGGAAATAGAATCTGTAAGAAGCAGGATGATGGCGGCGACAAGAATTGCAGACCAGATTTCTGCATATTAATTTATCCCGCATATCTGTTGAATAAGAAGACCGGGCAAATTGCCGCTGAATTACCGGTGACAACAAATACGCCCCCCACTTTCATTGTGCAAACTAATGATGACAGGTCATTTATTAATGGCACCATTGCGTATTATAAAACTCTGAAAAAAACCGGAGTACCTTGCGTATTTCATCGTTTTCCAGCAGGTGGGCATGGGTATGGTCTTCGACCCTCAAAATACCAGGTGTCTAACTGGCCAAAGCTTTGCGAAGAATGGTTAAAAGCAAACTCAATAATAAAATAAGATTTCTAATTGACTTACATCATTTTGACTTAAAAAAATCATTTTGCTGTTAATCATTTTGCAGAATAATTAAATTGTCACGGCAATTCTGATTTTCTTTTTCCCTTCCAAATCAGCCGGCAGGAAAGCTTCTTTTTGCAGTTCGTCATTAATGTAAAATTCTGAAATTTTGTTACCTGAACCTTTTATTTCAATATCAAGATCCATCTTTCTGTATTTAATATTTTTAACCGAAAGCGGGGAAATATTTTCTGTAACCTGTGGTTTAAACTCCACACCTTTTGTTGTGAAGTTCATCCCAATAACATTAAGCAAAAGAAGCCGAATAAAGCATGTCGAACTCCAGGTTTGCCGCACACAGGAAACCCACTCATATTCCAAATTGCCTTCACATTCCTGAACTCCACCATAAATTTCTCCTGTCATTGGATGATAAACTTCCGCGAAATGCAAATCACGACACGCATATTCCGCTATAGTATTAACAACGTGCATTAAAATATCAATTCTGCCGTTTTTTCCGGCACCGGAAGCGAGCATAGCTTCAAACGGCGGCCAAACGCACGCGGAATGTCTTCCATAGGTTTCACCGGGAATTTTTTCGTAGCGGGGATAATCCGGCCAGCCAACGGGAATTCCAGCGGGAACCTGCTTCACGTTTTCCAAAACTCTCTTCGAACGTTCGGTATCAGCAACATCAAAAATCAGTGTGTAACCAAGTCCAATACATTCCTGATTATCGCAATTTCCAAGCGGATCAACCAGATGGCGATAATAACCTTTGTCATCCATCCAAAAATGTTGATTGATAGCATTTTTAACTTTTTCCGCCATCTCTGACCAATTTTCTTCAGGCTGCCTTCCTAACTCGTCAGCCATCAATCCGGCAACTTTGTAAGCGTTATAATAAAGGCAATTGGTTGAAAGAGCATGCATGGGTATTCCATAACCAACTGGATGAACTTTATCAGGATTCGCCGCAGGCCAGTCACCGATACATGTGCTGCCGTTTCCATCATCACCGATTCGGTAAATAATTGGGTAACCGCTTGTTCCGTCTGCAGGGTGTGCAGCGCCTCTGAACAGACAAAGTTCCTCATCCAATTCTGTTTTTTCAAAATATTTAAGCGAGTTCGTTGTTGCTTCAAGAGCGATTTTAAGCAATTTTTTGTCGCCTGTATAAAGATAATGTTTCCACGCGCCGGTAGTCCATACAATTGCATCCCAATATTGGTGGTGATTAATTCTCAATTCGCCATCAACTTTTTCAACCATAGATAGTAAAGTGTTCTTAGCAATTTCAGGTACAATTAAACTTACACCATTCCATGAATTTATCGCTGCGTCGCGTGTCCAGGGAAAATCATAGTCTAAACCTGCCATAACTGCATCGGACGAACCTTCGATAAGTCCAAGATCACAGGGAAGAATGTTAGTTGCCAGGTCACCAATAGCGATACGAAAAGCGCGTGTAATTTTCGGGTCTTTAGATTTAAGGTGGATCATAGTTGGTAGTTGGTTTTAAATATTTTTAGACACGAATTTTTGGGAATCCGGCGCATGCCCGGACACGAATTTTCACGAAAAATATAAATTTTATAATAAAATTAATTAGTATCCATTAGTGGTTTAAAAATTCGAATTATATTCACTATCATCCCGCAGAAAAATACATTTTTGTATTTAAAAAATTGTTTTCCACGAGCACATCGTTATGCGAGTCTCGGGACAGGTGTCGTAAATTGTTTTGTCAAAATAATTAAAATTTAATGACCCCGGCATCCGCAGGGCACAACAGAACGATTATTCCATAAGTAGCCTAAATTCAAAACAATTAAAAAATTAAATTTATTGACAAAACAATTATTGACAAAACAATTAAAAATCAAATATTGCCTTTTGAAAAACAGTATATAAAATGTATGGTCATGGGCAATTCAACGGTTGATTTAAAGTCTATGGGATGGTAGTGAATTATATTAACAAAAGAAATTGTATTTGAATTCTTAGTGTCTTAGAGCCTTAGTGGCTAATTAAAAATTAAATTCGTGTAAATTCGTGAAATTCGTGTCATTTAAGTTTTTAAATCAAAAAAGCTTATCGCTTTAACGCTTTTATATGCATTATCATCAATCGGATTTTCCTGTTTCACCGGTAGTAATTCTACAGTTTTTGTTTCTCCGGGCAATAAGTCAAAATAATTGTCGGAAAATTGCGCTTTACTGTCATCACAATCTAAAAACACGCATTTTGCAAATTTACCGCCGGTTATTTCAATTTTATTATTATTTTCCGCGTTAAGATTTAACTGTGGATTTTCTAATGCAGCTTCTTTTAAAGTAGAGAAGTGGAAAATATTATTTGATGAAATTTTTTCACTGATAAGTTCTGTTGTAAAATAACATTTATTTTCATTCAGATTATTTAATATTTCATCACCGGTTTTTGTAAAAACAACTTTTGAATCACAAGCGTTAACTTCTATATTCAAAGTTTCTTCAAAAACAACTTCTCCTGAATAAGTATTTAATTTCAATAAAAGTTTACCGGATATTTCGTGAGCATAATCATTGACAACTGTTACCTTTAACTCATTATCATATTTTGCAGCCGTAACTAAAACAGGCGAGTAAAACCTTTTCGCGGAGTAATGCAGAGCCTTCCAACGACCGTTATAATCAACGCTTGCCCAACTTACAACAGGCCAATTATCGTTGAACTGCCAGTAAATAGTACCCATACATCTGTTTTCTGAACGATTAGCCCGCCAGTGTTCGACACCTGTTTTTATAACTTTTTGCTGGAAGAATTGGCTCATAACGAGAAAATGCCCGAAATTTTTCGGTGCACCGAATTCTTTAGTAACACCTTCCATTATTCTTGCATTACCACCGCCGTTTTTTTGATGATAAAGCATTGTTTTTGACTCAATTTCAAGCTCATCATCTTTCGCGAATGTTTTAATAGTGTGAATGTCCGGGAAAGACTGATAACCGAATTCACTCATAAATCTGTCGTATCTTTTAAGGTAAGCGTCAAAGGACATTCCATAATGCCATACTCCCCAGAAATGTGTGTCACCACCACTCTCTTGATCAGTATTGTTAGAGTAAGGGGTGTGAGGTGAACTAGGCCAGTAAAGCCTTGATCTGTCAAGTCGGTTAACCACACCGCACAAATATTCTTCAAACACATAAAAATAATCCCGAGCTTCGTTTTCGGGAAGCTTTTTATAATGTAAAACTATCATTTCTATTTCATTATTACCGCACCAGAGAGCTATTGACGGATGATGCTGTAACCTTCCAATATTGTCTTTTAACTCACCTGAAACACTTTGCAAAAATTCTTTATAACTTGGATAAACGGTACAAGCGAACATCAAATCCTGCCAAACAAGAATTCCATATTCATCGCACAAGTCATAAAATACATCTTTTTCATAAATTCCGCCTCCCCAGACACGCAGTATATTCATGTTTGCTTTAACTGTGTCAGAGATTAATCTTCTGTAATCCGATTCTGTTAATCTTGGTGATAAAGCGTCAGCCGGAATCCAATTAGCTCCTTTTGCAAAAACAGAAACCCCGTTTACGCGAACAAAAAATGATGTACCAAATTCATCCGGTTCAACTACCGTTTCAAGTTGTCTGATACCGATTCTACGCGAAATTGTTGAAACAATTTTTTGGGATTTTTTTAAATTAGCAGTAACTGTGCAGAGAGGCTGCTCTCCAAGACCGTTAGGCCACCACAGCGGTGGATTTTCGACAATAAATTTAAATGCAACATTTTGGGCTTCAGGAATAAGGGCTTTATTAATTATTATTTCTTTCCCGTCAGGTAATAATAAATTTATTTCAGCTTCGGCTTTTTCCTCAACCACATCTGTAAATTTAACATAACCATGCACCTCAGCTTTTTTATTATCAGAAGAAACTTTTGTTTCTATATAAATTGATTGTATTCTTGATTCACTCCAACCTTCAAGAAAAACAGGCTTATGTATTCCGGATAATGGGAGCGTTGGTCCCCAATCCCAACCAAATGCGCAAGCCATTTTTCTGATATAATTTTGGATTGTAGGTTTTTGTCCGAAAAATTCTTTCTGGGCATGTTTTAAAATTTCAGAGCTGTTTTTCCGTTTTTCTCTTATTTCCAGAGCCGCTTCTTTTGGATCTTTTATAAATACTTTCAGCTCATTGCCCGTCTCTTTTATGATTTCTTTTACAGAAAAACGCCACGTCTTAAACATATTGTCAGTTGATCCAATAACTATCCCGTTAAGTTTTATTATTGAGATAGTATCAATCCCCTCAAAGACAAGTTCTACGTTTTCTTTATTTATAAGTTGACTGGAAGCATCAAATTTGAGTGAATAAGTGTAATCACTCTCACAGGCTTCCCGCCAAAGTTCGCAGTTATCGCCGATGAATGGGTCGGGAAGCATTTCTGCTTTGAACATATCATACTGGATATTTCCCGGAACTGATACGCTTATAGATTGTTTATCGTTATCCCGGTAAGCGGTCCAGTCATTGTTTAGTTCGATTTTGCATTCAGTTGTTCCAAAAATAGATGACATTTAAATTTCCTTTATGTGTTAGCTGGTTGTAAATATTTTTTATTGGTGGCGTATTATACCAGAATAGCTTTTCATATTCAAATTGTTTGACAGTTCGTAGTTGATAGAATGGTAGTTAGTAGTCTTTTGTTCCTTGGCCGTATTTTTTCTTGCCCGAAAGGGCAAAACGTGAATAGACGTAGGTATTAACCTACGGCTTAGAGTATTGCTTTTGATACCAAAAATGGCCTTTT
>JAUVKG010000320.1 GCA_030596365.1 Chlamydiota bacterium
TCATTCCCTTGTCATTGCCGGATGAGATAACAATTTTTGCGGCCACATCATCAAAATAATCGGCAAAGTTTGTTATAGTTGTATCAAAGAAAATTACAGTAGAAACATTTTGATTATTCATTTCGTTTTCTTTAACAAAAAGAGCAAAGCGAACAAATCCATAATCCATTCCCATTGCCGGTATAAATTCACCAGGCAATTTATAATCGCAAATTTCATTCGCGAGTTTGTTGATCTTCTCCGGTTGGTTTACATAAGTCCTGCTTTTTATCCAAAAGCTGCCGACAACAAGTGACAATATTAAAATAATCAGAATGATAACTATTATTCCACAGCAACCACCAACACATCCCAATTTACATCCGCATCGAGATTTAAATTTTTTTTCCATTTTCATATTTGTTTTTATAAAATTAGTGGGAGTTCGAAGTGGCACGTAGTTCCGGGGAATGTTAACCCAGCGTGTCATTATTAGTCAAAAGATATAATCAAAACTTTGATTTACCGGGAAAGTACCCCACTTCGACCCGAAGTGGGCTGTTTATCAAAAAAAATCATACAATAATTTCAGCGATTAAATTCTTGTTAAATTACCCACTTCGTGTCGAAGTGGGCTACTTGCGACAATTAAAAAATTACAAATATATAAAATCCCTTTTCGAGTTGTCACTAATTAACGTATTAGGAAATATCATAATACCTACCGAACACCTGTGACTTTTGATTCCACAATTCCGTCGTGGAATTCTGTTTTAATAAAATCTCCGGTATTTATTTTTTTCACCGACATTATAGCTTCTCCATTTTCATCCCGGGTAATCGTAAATCCTCTTTTTATTACTGCAATTGGGCTTACTGCTTCGAGTTGTCTTAATAAATTAAGAAGCTGATTTTTAGAATTTGAGAATTTGTGGGTTCTTGAATTTTCAAGTGCGCTGATTTGCATTTTAACATTTTTTCTGTTCTGATGTATACGTACCGCAAATATCTTTTCCGCGGAATAAAGCACTTTTACAGATGAAGAAAAACGCGAACGTATATCCGATAAATATTCCTTGAAAGAATAATTCAGCTTATTAAAATATTCATCTACCTGTTGACGGTATATTTCAATTAACCGGCGCGGTTCACGAAAAACATAACTTGTTCTCGCACGTTCAACACGGCTTCGATAATCTTCAATAACGTAGTCAAGATTGGCTTTTAATCGACGCTGCAAATCAATGATTTGTGAAAGCCACTCGTTTTTCGGAGTAACAACAATTTCAGCTGCCGCACTTGGAGTCGGAACTCTTTTATCAGCTACGAAATCAGAAATTGTCCAGTCAATTTCATGGCCGACAGCCGAAATGACAGGAAGTTCCGAACGCGCAATTGCTCTTGCAACAATTTCCTCGTTAAAACACCAGAGGTCTTCCATACTTCCACCTCCTCTGCCGACAATAAGGACATCAAAATCAACGGCTCCACATTTTTTTGCTTCGTTGCATTCATCAATAGCGCGAGCAATTTTTTCTGCCGCGCCGCTTCCCTGCACGGGTGATGGATTTAAAACGAGCCTGCAATTAGGAAATCTTCTAAAAAGCACATTCTTTATGTCGTGAAATGCCGCTCCGCTAGCTGAAGTAACAACGCCGATAATTTTAGGAAAAACCGGCAGTGATTTTTTTCTTGATTCGTCAAAAAGGCCTTCAGTTGATAATTTCTTTTTCAGCTGTTCAAAAGCTATTTGCATAGCGCCGATACCGCTTGGTTCCATTTTTTCACAAACTATCTGATATTTCCCCTGCGGCTCGTAAATTTTTACATTACCGGTAACAATGACCAGCATTCCATTTTCGGGTTTGAATTTCAAACGACTGTTTGCGCCGCGAAACATTACTGCGGGAATCTGACTATTATTATCTTTAAGTGTAAAATAATAATGTCCGGAAATATGATCTTTGAAAGTACTTATTTCCCCTTCTACCCAGACATTCATAAAATTATTTTCTATCTGGCGACGGATTTGACGTGTAAGCGCGGAAACAGAGATAGGTTTTCTGGTTTCCCGGGATTGATTACCATAGTTATCCAAAGGATCAACCGACTTACTCAAAGAAAAATGTTCATTAAGAATATTTTTCTTTAGCGCAGTTTTCTTTGTCTTTTTCCTTTTCGGCTTTGACTCGGAAAAATCAAACAATTCACCTAAATAGTTGTCGGAAGGCATGGTGGAAGAATTGGATTAATGGATTGTCGCTTTCTTATTTTTTATTATGTATCGCTCGGAGGAAATTATTTTGCAGTAACAAAAAAAATTATAGTATTAGTTTTATCAGTATATATTTTATCTATAGCATTTACAGCAACCTTAAAAATTGAAAAATTGTGTCGTTTTGTCCGGGAAGAGCTTCGTGTCCAAAATCAGGGAAAACATTTAAAGATTTTTCTGATTTAATTTTATTGTAAGCGGCAAACTGAGTTGACGGCGGACAAATTGTGTCCATAAGGGCTACCGCCATCATAACTTTCGCTTTTATTCTCGAAGCGAGATGTTGAATGTCAATATATCCTAATCGTGTAAAAATTTCATTTTCGCGTTGATGTAAAGGATCAAACATTCTGAAAAAAGCTTTAAGTTCTTCATAAGCACCTGTCGCCAAATCCATTTCCCAAACTCTTTTGTAGTCAGAAAGAAAAGGAAACGCAGGCGCAGCTAATTTAATTCCGGGTACTAAAGCAGCACAAGCAATAGTTAATCCGCCTCCCTGGCTTCCGCCTGTCACACCTACACGTTCCGGGTCAACCTCAGGCATCTCCATAACTATCTTAGCAAGCTGTGCTGTATCAAGAAATATCTGTCTAAAAAGAAGCTTTTCCGGCGAATCATTCAATCCGCGAACAATCTGTCCGCTAAAAGTTGTGCCTTTTACTCCACCAACATCTTCCGATAGTCCTCCCTGGCCGCGGCAATCAAGTGCTGCTATGGTAAAACCTTCGGCGGCAAAGTTTAAATATTCTGTCCATTCTCCTGATTTCGCGGAATAGCCGTGAAAATGAATAACGGCAGGACCGGGTTTTTCAATGTTTTTCGGCCGGACGAATTTTGCGTGTATTCTCGCTCCGCCGACACCGTCAAAAAACAAATCGAAGCAATCCGCGAAAGAACATTTAAATGAAGAAGGAATCAGTTCAGTTTTGGGGTCAACAGCATTCATTTCTTCGAGAGATCTTTCCCAAAAAGCATCAAAATCGTCAGGTTTTGGATTGCAGCCTTTATAACTCTGCAATTTCTCCCATGGCATATCAAATAATAGCGGCATGAATTTCTCTTTATTTATTATTTAAATAATATATTATAAATCGCTAATTGTAGAGTTAGGTCGCCGAGGACGGCGACCCTCCAGCAATTTTTAAACATTTTCCGCTGCCCATTTTTTAAGACGAGAAATCGCTTCCTTTAAATCTTCAAGCGAAATGGCGAAAGAAATTCTGATGTTTTCATCTGCACCGAACGCCACACCGGGAATTACAGCGATATTTACTTCCTCAAGAAGCCGTGTAGCAAGTTCCATAGAAGGAATTCCCCAGGCTGAAATATTTGGGAAGACATAAAAAGCACCTTGAGGATTCAAACATTTCACTCCGGGAATTCCGTTAAGAGCGTTAACAATGTAATCGCGGCGTTCATCAAAAGCTTTCAGCATGTCTTCAACACATTTCTTGCTCTCAACAAGAGCTGCAACTCCGCCATCCTGTACGAAGGAAGTTACTCCCGTAGTTGAATGAGCTTGTATTTTTTTCATTGCAGCAGCTGTTTCTTTGTTTGGACAACCGGTATAACCGAGTCTCCAACCGGTCATACTGAAAGTTTTAGAGAAGCCATTTACGGTAAAAGTTCTATCAAACAATTCAGGAACAGCAGTCGCGAAACTTGTATGTTTAAATCC
>JAUVKG010000012.1 GCA_030596365.1 Chlamydiota bacterium
AAGGTCATAGAAGAAGAAAAGAGAAAAAAAATTATTAGTCAAAATAATTTAAGTCAAAATGATGAATATTGCTGTGAGTTCCTCGGATGAGGAACGTTTAAACAAGAAGAATGAAAAGAAAATGTATTTATCTTTTCAGTATTTATTGTTTCGATGTCAAAGACATTACAGCAATTCAAATATTCATTAGTGTTTATTTGTGTTCATTCGTGGTAAAAAAATGAATAATGAAAAATCAATAACAGTCGTGAATTTAGCGGCGTGAAACTGGTTTAAATGTCATTTAGGTTTTGGTTGGTTGTCCTCTTCGCCGGCGGCGATGAACAATATGGTCCAGGGCTGCGACGCTAAGGTTGTTTCTAAGTCAAGCCGTTTTCAATGGCGTATTTGACAAGGTCGGCTGTCGTTGACGCACCAAGTTTTTCAATAATGTTTTGTCTGTGTCTACTTACGGTATGAGGAACCACGCCGAAGTACTTGGCGATATCATAGCGCGACTTTCCCTGTGCGAGGAGCTGGAGGATCTCGCGTTCCCTTACTGTTAGATGCACGACTTCCCCGGTTTTACGCAATGTCTTTCGGTAGTCCTCAACGACAAGATGTGTCAAGCCTTCATCGAGAAATTCCCTTCCTGCCATGACTTTCCTTATAGCCCGGATTAATTCGCTGGTGTCGCTTGTTTTCAAGACGTATCCGGCTGCACCGGCCAACAGCATTTGCTGTATATACTTGATGCTATCGTGTGCGGAAAGAGCGATTACCTTAATGTTGCTCTTCTTAGTGATTTCTCTGGCTACTGTTGGGCCGGATATGCCGGGGAGTTCAATATCGACAATGGCGATGTTAGGCTTCAGTTTGAAAATCTTTTTCAGTGCGATTCTGCCATCTTTTGCCTCGCCAACGACTTTCAAGTCCGGCTCATTTTCCAGCACGAGGCGAAGTCCATCAAGTGTAGCGCAATGGTCATCAAGGAGAAACAGTTTCGTTTTCATTTCGGTACTCCTTCACGCACCTGCGCCTGCTGTGGGAACTCAACGACAAACACCGCGCCCTTGCCGGATTCGCTTTCACACCACACGCGTCCACCCGTTTTCTCAACAAGTTTCTTAACGATGAACAATCCCAAGCCCGTCGATCGCTTATCGCCCGTTGGCTTTGCGGACAGCCAAGCGAACTGTTGAAAAAGCCTGTTTTTGTCTTTTTCTGTTATGCCCGGCCCTTCATCCTTCACTTTAAGTAGAATGTGCTCTCCGGAGTTCGAGACAGTGACATATATACTTTTGCCTTGGGGCGTGTACTTCACTGCGTTTGACATCAGGTTGTCCAAGATTTGTATAGCGATTGAGTTGTCTACCCACGCATAGTGGTGATTTTTTTTATGGCAAAAATGAATGGAAATGGATTTTTCCAGTGCATCAGCTCTGTAATTGTCAACAACTTCCCGTGCAATACGAGCAAGATTAACACGGACAGGCTCTATGCGCATTTTGCCTGTCTCGATTGCCTCGCTGCTGAGAATATTCTGTAAGGCACGGAGATTCTCCCGGGCAATTCTGTTTACCATGCGCAGCCGATCTGTTAGCTCCTTGTTAGTAACAGTAGTCTTATCCTTTAGCATTGACCATGTTTCAATTGCATGAATTGGACTTTTCAGATTATGCGCCGCAATTCTCATGAGATATTTTCTTTCCTCAAGTAGTTTATCTCTTTCATCAACAGCTTCAGCCAATTTGTTTCCCCGTTCCGCCAGTTGAATACTTCTCAAGTCACTCAGTTTCGCATCGCGTTTCGCGGTTTCGACCTCATGGAGAGCCATCATTTTTCTGCGAGTATTTTCCGACTTCTCGTTCAGTATTTCCTCCTTTACGCGATGAAAAGACCGTGAATGTTCCAGAGCAGCCTTAAAATCGCCGATGGATTCATAAACATCGGACAGCCTATGATGGATCTGGTAGATAATGTCCTTGGTTCCTATTTTTTCGGCGATCGATAGTGCCTTTCCCAGGTTCTCCAGCGCTTTGCCGCTACTTCCTTGCAGAAAACAAACAGATCCGATCCCCATCAGAGCGTCTGACTGGCACAGCGCATAGTCGTTTGTTTTAGCTATATCCAAACTCTTATTGTAGTGCTCGATGGCTGCGGCCAGATCACCTGTATCACGATAGATTTCCGCCAGGTCGCAATATGTGCGTGAGAGGCAGTCTTCATTTCCTGCGGTAATAATGAACGGCAAGCTCTTCTTCAGGCAATCGAGCGCTTCGGTGTCGTTGCCTTGTTTATGAAGGACTTCGCCCATGTTCTTAAGCACAACGGCCCCGAAACGTTCATCTTCAATCTCCCTGCAAATTGCCGCGCTTTTTCTGTAGTTGCCAACTGCGGCATCATAGTCCTCCATCTCCCGAAACACAATGGCAATGTTATTCAGTGTTCTTGATTCCCAGAATTTGTCTCCCGTTTTTATTGCAGTATCAAGTCCTT
This sequence comes from Chlamydiota bacterium, assembly GCA_030596365.1. Classification (GTDB taxonomy): domain Bacteria; phylum Auribacterota; class UBA3054; order UBA3054; family B51-G9; genus B51-G9. The sequence continues at coordinate 2,479 of JAUVKG010000012.1, forward strand.
TAAGATGGCATTCCAATGCAGCAGAGGTGGCGCCCATTTGCCCGTATGTTATACCCATGTTGCCCAGCGTCATGGCTTCCCCGCGAACATCACCAAGCGCCTGTAATGCTTTGAGACTAGCATTATAACTTTCCAGCGCCTCGGAATACAACCCTATTCTTCCTTGGATTATGCCAATGTTGTTAAGACACTTCGCCTGGCCAAGCGCGTCATTTACAAACTTATATGCAGAGTGACTCTTCTGCATGTAATCCAGTGCGATTCTATAATCTCCAAGATGTTTGTATACTGTGCCGATATTCTTCAGTAAGGATGCTTTGCATATGTGGTCGCCTGTGGAGTTCGCAACGTCTAATGCCTTCTGATAACAATCCAGCGCTTCCTCGAACTTCCCATGTGCTGAGTACACTGAGCCTATATTGTCAAGTGTCTCTGCCTCGCGTTGTCTGTTGCCGGTAGTTTTTGAAAGATCAAGGCTCTGCTCATGAAGCCTCAAGGCCTCGGAGTAGTCAGCCATCTTTCTCTGCACAACGCCCATAATATCGAGCGTTACAGACTGACCGTGCTTATCATAGATATCTTCGTATACTGCTTGCGCCTGGCTCGATAAGTTCATTGCATCACTGTACTCTCCCTTCATCGCATGAACAAACGCCATAGTGCGGTAGCTATCCGCAAGGCCCTTCCGATAATTGCACTTGGTTGCAAGCTTTGACGCGCGTTCAGCAGACTGTAACGCTTTCTCGCCGCAGGCAATTCGCAACTCCCACGCATGATCGTTCAAGGCGTCAATTTTTTTTGGTTGCTCTGTCGATATGCGCGACTTCGATTGTAGCTCTGGAGTTGTTTTTTTCATAACTAATTATATCAGATTCTGTAGTTCAAAGCAATGAAATCCAAAAGGCGTAAATTCCGGAAAATGGCACTTTTTACTTTAAAATCTGGCACTTTTTACTTTGAAATCTGGCACTTTTTACTTTGAAAAATGCAAGGAATTGGGATTCCAATACCGCTTCTAATGTTCTATCATTGACGAAGGTGGCCGTCAGCGCGACAGCCAAGACTCGATTAACTTACACAAAGGAGGTTCTTCAATGAAGGACAAACTGAGAAAATACCCCGCCATATTAGTTGTATGTGCGTTGCTGTTTATTATGGCAGCTGCGCTCCTTGTGGCTGATTCTGTGATCTGGAGCAGCCCGTTCGAAGCGATTGACGGGCGGATGAAACTTTGTACTGTAACAACGGTTGACGAGAGCCCGGATATCTGTTATCTGACAGTATCCGATCTCGATGACCCACAGGTTGATGATCAGGTATACCAGATCACAGCGGAAGACGCTGAGACAGGCTATCTCAGTCTTCCGCCCCCACTACCATTCATTTTGCCACCCGGTCTGTTTTCTTATCCGGAACCCGGGGAGGGCGATCAGTAGGATTATGTGAGGAGCAATAGCGGCGTGGCACAAGAACTGTTGTGCCACGCCGCGCAGGAGAATTGCGAATATACTTATACAACCCATGTTTGAAAACCTGGGGATAGCATATGCGCGGATGGCGGTAAGGTGTTCAGGAAAAATACCCAAATGATATTAAATAGGTCACTATCATCCCATAGACTTTCAAATAACAATCAAATCATCGATAAATGCTATGATTTATGTGCTATTTTTCAAAAAGCATTATTTGACTTTTAGATTTCGATTTAAAAATGATTCTGTCACAAATGATTCTGTCATAAAAAAATTTATATACTAATTTATTGTCAACCTCTGTATATATAGTCTTTTATTTCTTTGCTTTTTAAAGTTAATATATATGACAGAATCATTTGTGACAGAATCATTAAAGATTTAAATAAATTATATTTCTTATGGAACTGTAGTGTAAATAGGTCACAAAGCAACATTGAGCTAAGTTGCGTAATATCAACATGTTACATGCTTCTATTCAAGGTTCTTTCCAAAGAAAATGTAAGTTTTACTTTGATAACCTGGCACTTTTTACTTTCAAAAATGGCACTTATTGGTATTGCTTTACCCTACAACTCCATAATATAATATGTGGTGATGATTTTAATCGGTAATTGGAAGACATGAAAACAAGGTGGATTTGACAAAGAATTCTGTGGTGGACACAAGTGCCCGAATGTCGCGTCCGACAAGCTGTTCTGTATACTCCTAACCCGTCTTCCGAACGGATCAGTGTCAGTTTGTCACGGTTCAGTCCCGGTGGACAACTGGTAGTTACCGGGCTGAACTGAACCGGACAGAGCATGAAAGTTGCAGGTCTGGGACGGGGTAAAGATCCAAGAGTGTATAGACATTAAGGAAATGTGATTGGTCGGACATTTAAGGAAATCTCATGGATTTCTTTGATGCACAAGTAGCATAAGAGAATGATAGTTCCAGTATTTTAACCAATATATACATACCGTATATCCGAAGCAAAAGGAGAGAAAAATGGCAGCACGAAAAAGTAAAACAAAAAAACGTGTCAAAGTTGAATGGGTCGATGACGGCAAACCCGTTGACCTGACTATTAGAAAAGGTGAATCGAAGAAAGTAACCTATATCGTCAGGGTCACTGATAATAACAACCGTCCGGTGCGGGCTGATGAAGCCAAGATAAGTCGCATACGAAAAAAACAACTGATCAATTACAGTGGCGCCTCAATTGAGTCGAAGTTAAACGGTATTACACGTGTAAGTTTCACGTATAGTACTAATAAGGACTACGAAAATGAAGACGATGCGCAGGCAAAGGTACGTATTAGTGTGGAAGGTCATCTCGACGGGTTGAACGAATTCTTACCATATAAAGAAAAAGTGTTTTCTCCCAACGATTAATAATTCTCAATATGCAAAATAATTAACAGCAAAATCATTTATTTAAATCAAAATAATTAAATTCGTGTTTATTTGTGTTCATTAGTGGTTAAAAAAAATTAAAATTGAGGAATATCTATGAAAAACATTGTTGTTTTTTCCGATGGTACATGTAACGAAACAGATAAAGGTTATCCAACCAACGTATTAAAACTTTACAAAATGATTGAGCGCAGAAAAAAACGGCAAGTAGCGTTCTATGATCCTGGCGTAGGCACCAATCTTTACAAAGTTACAGGATCAGCTTTAGGTTATGGTATCTCAAAGAACATCAGGGAATGTTATGAGTTTATTGTTGATTATTACCAACCCGGAGATAAAATATTTCTTTTCGGATTTAGTCGGGGAGCTTATACGGTGCGCAGTTTGGGAGGCTTAATCAAAAAAGCGGGCATTCTCAAACGCCAATACAGACATGAGAGTGAAGCGGCTTTCAAAATTTACAAAAAGAAAAATAACAAGGCTGACACTATTAAGTTTAGAAATGAATATTGTTGGCAAAGTCAGGAAGGTATTGACCCGTCTAAAGCTATCTATTTTATTGGTGTATGGGATACAGTAAGCGCTTTGGGTATTCCTTTAATTGCATTTAAAAGTTTAAATCCTTTTTCAAATCGTAAGCATGGGTTTCATGATGCCCATTTATGCGAGAATGTAAAGTATGGTTATCAGGCTCTATCGATAGATGAACCAAGAAAAATATTCGCACCTGAGATTTGGAAAGAGAGTCATGTTGAAGGACAAACAGTGGAGCAAGTCTGGTTTGCGGGAGTTCACTCCAACATTGGAGGTGGTTATCGCCGCTCCGGGTTATCTGACATTTCATTAAAATGGATGATTGGCAAAGCAAAATCTGCCGGTCTGTTCTTTTGGGATAATTATGAAGACAGAGTTTTAATGTCACCTGACTCGACAGGAAAGATTTACAATCCGCGAGAAAAATTTGGGGTATTATATATTAAAGCTGTCAGAAAAATCCCTGAAAATTCACAAATTCACGAAACTGTATTTCAACGTATTAAAGACGAAGATTCTCTATATAAACCGACAAACATCCCGAGTTCATGAGTTATATGTAACTAATATTATGGATTCATTTTACAAGATAATAAAACATTTTTAGGAGGAAAAAATGAGCATCACCATAGGAAAATATCAATTTGAAGGATCTTACACTAACACAAGCGAACTTGAGAATCGATCCGGTGTGTATGCAATTCTGTGCGTTCGTGAAGGCAAATACTCCATGATTGATGTCGGGGAATCATCAGAAGTAAGAGACAGAGTTGAGAATCATGACCGTGAAGATTGCTGGTATCGCAATTGCAGTGGCGCACTGGCTTTTGCGGTTTATTACACGCCGAATCAACAGCAGAGCGGTCGAATGGTCATAGAACAGAAGATCCGCCGACAGTATAAGCTTCCGTGTGGCAAAGTATAACCGTGACTGTAATTCACCTGAATTCCTCTTCACGCTCCATTAGCATTCGCATTCTGGAAGGCATACAGTTCATAAAAACTTAAGAAAACAATCATGTGCTACTCAATTCCTATTGACCAGGGAGAACTCTTACGTATCATTGATGAATTCCGGCGGGAGGCAGCGCCGAAAGCCGCAAAAATTCTGACCAAGGATATCATCTGTAAATACAGCGGAGGATTTTACTCAAACGAGAATATCCCGGCTGCGCGATCAATCAATGCTTTATTCGGCAGGCTTCTCATGGATCATCATGAAGAATTGGGTATTCGCCAGCTCCGCGTTGCGGTGTCAATACAGGATTGCAATGGCAATCATACCACCTGCTCGGAATGGGAAATTCTGCCAAGAAGTAACGATTGAACGTTGCTCGAAAAACGACAAAAATTTACTTGACAGCCGGAATGTGTAGAAAACGCAGATAGTGTGCGAAATTCTAAGAGAATAAATCGGTCAAATGCGTAACATAATCAACACAGTACAAAATTTATGAACAAAAAAACATTTATCACAATATTGATAGCAAACAATTATCAAATTCAGCAACGCGGGATTGAGGCAATAATTAACGAGCAGGCCGATATGGATGTCGTTGGTAAAATGAACGATGATAAAACAACAATCGAAATGATTAAAGAACATAAACCGGATGTTGTCCTAACGGACTGTATAATGCCGGAATGCTCGGAAAAACAGTGCGCAAAATTAATTGCAAACGCTAAACAGTCAAAAATAATCATTCTGTCCAACGTTACCAACATTCATTGTGCTCTTCGCATAATCAAACTCGGAGCGGCAGGCTATTTGCTCAAAGACTGTAAATCGGATGAGATAGTTGAAGCGGTAAGGATAGTGTGCAGTGGAGAAACATATCTTAGCAAAAAACTTTCGCGGCAGCTCCATGGTGGTTGCTCGCTGAGACAATCGAGCCAAGTATGCAATCAATTAGAGCAGCTTTCAGCAAGGGAAAGCGAAATCGTAAGTTTCATTGCAATGGGGTATTTATCCGGCAAGATCGTACAGACTCTTAATATTCAATTGACTACTCTTAGAACATACCGGAAGAGAATTCGCAAAAAACTGGGTGTTAATAATGACGCAGAACTCACAAAATTCGCTATCAGAAGCGGCCTTGCATCGCTTTATTAAATTAAGCCGAAATAATTAATCCGTCAGTGGTCGGATAAACTCAGAATCATCTTGTCCTCAAAACGTTTACAAGTGTGGACGTTTTGGGAATTGATTTCTATTATTTGAAGTGATATAATGTTTGGGTAATTTTAAAAAATAAATTATAATAATTGTATTTAATCGTACTCCCCTTAAATCGTATTGCTTTTATTATTGAAGTATTGAAATATTTAATAATTTAATTGTTCTGTTATAAATGATTTTGTATAAAAAAATAATTCTTTTCTTTCTAATTATCCTGCTTTTCAATATTAATTGTTTTGCGGGGAGTAATGTTGAACATATTTTTGAATTAGCAAAATATTCGGTTTGTAAAAATGTCGCGGTAGATATTCTGAAAAATCCGCTGTTTACTCCCACCGGCAGACCGACCGGTAAAGCCGGTTACTTCATTTCTCAACTCAACTCGTTAACCGCAATTCCTTTTCCTTATCGTTTTGAAATCACAAACGGTTATAAAGAAGGCTTTGTTTATTATGCTCTGCTCGGTTATGTAAATGAAATGAACGGGGATATTCCGCTTGCATATCGTTATTATCAAAATTCACTTGCCTGTATTGACGAAGAAAAAAGTTTTGATTATCCGCTGCCGAGATCAGAAATTTATCTTGCTATCGGTAGAACCTGTCTTGCGGCCGGTCGTTATATGGACGCAAAAGATTGGCTTGATAATGCGTTTTTTGAAGCCGGTGATAACAAACAACTCCAGGCAGCAATTGACCGAGTTGGAATTCAAAGAGCAAACGAAATCGGAGATTATCCGGAAATTATCTTCTTATACCAGCATTTGGAAAACTTAGCAAACCAAAAAACTCCCCGCCTTGACAAGGAGGGGTGCCCGAAGGGCGGGGTGGTAGAACGGACCACGGATTACGGATTACGGACCACGGATTATGCCAATTATTCTCAAATCCTCTTCTATTCCCGCAAAGATCGTAAAGGATTCTCAAAACTTCTTACCGGAATTTCAAAACTCGGTATTGATAACAATCTCGGAGTCAAAGACCCACTCGTTGATAAATTTTTAAACAACATAATGCGTGCCGATGATGACGAAGTAAAGTTTTTCTATGATTTACTCGGTTGGGCGATAGTTGATGCTCGAGCAAAAGCGGGAGATGAAAATTATCTTGCATTTTTATGCAATGCGCGAACATTATTCTGCAAAGTTTATGATTTTTTAAATCCCGAAGAGGATTTAAAAAAGGTTAAGAAGAGAATTGACGAGGTTAGGAAGCAGATTGCGAACGGAGAAACACCGTGGTCCGAGGTCCGAGGTCCGAAATCCGTAAATAGGAATAGGAAGAAGAAAGAATTAAAGTCAAAAAAATTAAAGATTGATAAATCTGGAAATATGAAAAAAACACCAGAGATTGTTTTGGATGATTTATTGATGATAGCCGATTGGAAATTGAAACAGAAAGATTATAAATCATCCGGAACAAATTATTATCTTGCGTCGTTAATTGCGACCGGCACTTTTGCGAATATTGAATATGACGGGACGACAATGGAAAATGCGGCAATTATGGGAGCAATTCAATGCAATTTAGAACTACATTCACAATTCATAATTCATAATTCACAATTTACACCTGATGATTCTTATCGCGCTACCGAAGCAACTTTACAACTTTATCTTTCTGCAACAAACGATGAACAGCGTGCGGAATATGACACCGAATCGGCGATGAAAATTTTGCCGATAGCACATCCGGTAACAATGCGATATATACAAGAAAGTATTTTTAGAGAATATAAAAATTCTGCTTATAAGAATGTTATTAGTTTATTTCAGAAAGCAATTCAAAGAAAACGGGAATTAATGTTTGATGTGTATTATATTGAAATAACTGCGCTTCTGGCATTAGAGAGAAAACCAGACGCTTTTGAAGCATTATTAAATAGTTTATTATTTTCGTCTCAAGATTATACCGAACGAAAAAGTTGTTTGTTTTACGGGTTGCAGAATTGGAAATGGACAAATAGAAGTGAAAAATTGAAATTTTACAAAATGGCTTATAAAGTGGCACTGTGTCTTGTATTAGATGAGGAAAAATATTTTATCGGAATGCTTGATAATCTTATAGAAGAGTAACATAATAAATGAAAAATAAAATGAAAAGTAATCAAATTCTTGTTATAAATTATCAATTCAAACGCTATATTAAATGGTGCGTTGCATTATTGATAATAATTATATTCTGCAATGGTTGTGGCAAAGGTATGGAATCGGCAAAAAATAAAAAGCAGGACGAATCAAATACAATTATATTTGTTCATTCAAAAAAGCTGTTAAAAAACAATTATGCCGTTAAAACAAAAAATAAATTTCATTCCGAGATAACAAACCAGTCAGACAAACTGGTAAAATACAAAATTATAAAAGAAATAATAAAGAATGATAATACAGATCCTCTCACAATGACAAAAAAACAATTGAAAATGCGCGAACTAAAAAGTCTCGGCATTGATTATATATCGCCAAATGAAATATCAGAAGGGTTTTATAATGAAACAGAAGCGGCAAATGTACTATTGGATTATACAAGAGAATTAACAAGCAATGATATTGTCAGATTGAAAAATATTGATATGGAATTTCTGCAAAATATTATACAGTCAATGAAACAAATGAATAACAATTCATACGGTTTATATAGTGTTTTTTCTAAAGAAAAATTGGAAATGTTATACAAATATTTTTTAAATGATTCAGTTCAGGAAGAACTTCGTATTTGGGGATTTGAGAAGATGAGTGAGATAACACGAGATAGTAAGGAAAAATATTCATATCTTGAAAAGGCATTAGATATTACGAAAGATTCAGAAAAAACGCGAGTTAATTTTACATTTCTAAGAATGGCTGATTATTATGAATCTAAAGGACAATTTGATAAAGCACTTCAAACTTATGATGAAGGAATACAATTCCATGAAGAACGAAAAACGTGGCGGATGGGGGGGAAAGGCTTTATTATAGCATGTAAAATTGAATTATTGGCTCAATTAGGCAGGAAAGAAGAAGCACGCGTGTTATTGAAGAAAGCCAGAAAAATGGAAGAATTGTCAGATCAAAACAGAGAGTTTTTTAATGCCGAAAATAGTGAATATGAGTACATTGATAGATTCAAAAAATAGATTGAGAAATATAATTATTAACCACAAAAAGGAGACAATAATGAAAAAAATTACAATAATAATAACGACAATATGTATAATGTCAACAATGTTATACGCTACAGAATATATTGTAAAAATGATAAACCCCAAAATAACTGAAGTTGTAGCACCTGCTAATGGTGATTATAGTGAGGTCTATAAGTTTCAAGGGAGGTGTTATATAGATAATCCTGACCCGGAAGAAGATACTCTTGTATCAATATCAGAATGTAATATGGAGTTTACGACAGTTTCAAATGATTTATATTATAAAGATGGAGATGATGATGTTTATCTTAACACAACAGGTTCGCAAGAAATTACAGTCAAAAAAGGTGCTAATTCAATAAGTAAACCGGAAGTAGAGGCTGTATTTAAATTGGAGAAAAGTTCTGGTGGTTGGGAAAGTCTTACTATAAAATTCGCGGCAACAATAGCGGAGGCAAACTAAAGTGGTCTGGTTTGTCAAGACACGAAATACATTTATTTAAGGTGATCGCTGTGTTTCCATTGTAGAGTTATCTACAAACACATTGATCGTGATGTTGTAATTGTAAGTTATGGATCCTATGATGGAAACATTCAAGTATTGATCAATCAGTTTTCAGGGCTCAATGTCTTTTTTAGGGGACGTTTCTTAACCTACTCTTAATTCGAGGAATGATATTTATTTATAATCAATTTGAGATGATGAATATGACACGTATTCTGATCAATTTAATAGAGAATCAGGAGCATCATCTCATTGGCTGAAAATAAGAACTGGACATAGTGATTATATTACTACAAAAGCGGATATAGAATGGGTACTTACTACTGAAAGCAATTAACAATTAATCTTTTAACCTAAATCGGATGAGCGGAATTGAGAATGATTGTGAATATATTAATTTTGCTTTTATTTTCAATTTCGCTCGTACCTGAGAATATCGGCTTTAATTTTGCTTTTGAGTTGCGACCTTTGATTTTCGCTGTTCTGATTTTGTATTTCGGTATTTCGGTTTGGCGGAAAGATGTCGAATTGAAAAAAACTAAATTTAAGTTTGTATCAATTGATATTGCTTATACTTCATGTGCCTTGTTGACAATTCTTTCTTTTGTAACAAAATCGCAAAATATTAACGCATTTCATTTTGCTTTTGTTGCAGTGGGGATGTTTGGAGTTTATTCTGTCATTCGCTTTGCGAATTCGGATGAAATTCTATTGCAGCGCAAAATAATTTATAGTGTCATTGGGATTGGGTTTATTGTTGCAGTAATTGGTTTGATTCAGCTTGCAACAGGAAAGCCTTTAGCTTCAACATTTGGCAGGACGAGTTTTTTAGGATGCTTTTTGGCGATGAATGTTCCTTTGGCTTTTGGATTAATGCTAGCAACGTGGAAAAGACCACATTTAAGTATTCGGTATTCAGCCCCAGCATGCGCGGGGCGCTATCGCGTAATCGGTAATTGGTTATTGAAATTACTTAGTTTGGTTGCATTTGTGGTAATTTTCGGTGTTACGATATTTACTAAAAGTCGGACGGCGATGATTGCATTAGCAGTTGCTTTGCCGATAATTTTAATAAAGTGGAAAGGTGGGAAAGTAATCACCCCGGCATCCGCGGGGCAAGAGTGCGAAGGTAAAGATCCATCTAAATCCCACTTGAAAGGAGGACTCATTGTTCGCGCTTGGATGTTCGGTTTGCTTTTGCTCGCACTTGGAAGTGCGGCTTACTGTGGCAAATTTCTTTATGAATTAAAACCTATGTCGGCAAGTGGGCGGACATTGATTTGGAAAGTATCGGCAGAAATGTTTCGGAAAAATCCGATTACAGGCGTTGGTTTCGGGAATTTCGCGAATACTTATAATTTGTATCAGGCGAATTATTTTGCTTCGGGTAAAGGAACAATTGTAAATAAAATGACGGCGGGACAGATTCGGCATGCTTATAATTGGTATCTTGAAACAGCGGCAGAGTTTGGTGCTTTCGGGCTGATAGTCTTCGGTATTTTCTGGTGGCTGATTCTGGTTGAGATATTTAAAACTTTTAAACCACGAAGAACACGAAGGAAATCAAATACCGAAACGGACCACCGATTACTGGATACCGAATACTTCTTAAATATGGGTATGGCTGGAGCTGTGCTTTGTTTTATGATAATGTCGCTTTTCCAGTTTCCGAGAAAGATTATTCCGACTTATTTGATGTTCAACTTTGCACTTGCATGGATAGTTAACGCTAACTTAGAGACGCAAAAAGAAAGCAGGGATAATGAAAGTTAAAACAAATAATAATCTTAATTTTAAAAATAATCTCTCTCGCTAAGGCGCTAAGCCCGCAAAAGAATAAAAATAATGAATGCTAATATAATATGTTAATAAAGAGGTATAAAATATGTATGATAATAAAATTAAAAAACAATTAATACGTGCTTTGCTTGAAGGAAAACCGGGCGCCGAACACGAAAGATTAAATAATGAACTCAAAAACTGGGCACAAAGTAGGAATTATATATTAGAGTTTAGGGGTTTTAGTAATGGTTTAAAACCTGATGTTTTAATGGGGCATGATGATAAATTACATCTCTTTGTTGGTGATGCAAAAGACTCTAATAATGAAAATCCATCTAATAATGAAACATTATCACGTATTCAAAGTTATTTTTGTGAATTCGCAAAATTATTAGGGCAAGGTAATTACAAGAATGGTATCCTTGCTATTGCTACCAACTCACTGGAAAGTGCAAGAGAATGGGTGCCCACATTAAACTTTCTTGCAAAAATAGCCGGAATAACAGGCGGGAATGGAAAAGAACCGGATTTCAAAATAGAAAATACTAATCCCGAAAAAACTTGGATAATATGGTGGTAACCTCATTATAATATTAAATTCTTATTTGGTTATTTTATAATTTGTGAAAATGAACGTGGTAATACACGTTACTTCGTTAGCATGAAATTAGTGTTAAAAAAAATATTTTGGGGTTCGGCTTTTGTCGTTTCTCTGTTCTTCGTGGTAATATATTTTCAACGGTATTTGGCAGCACGGCAATGGCATAAAGCGCATAAATTAGCCTGTTCAGGGAAATACCAGGAAGCGGGAAATATTTATTCCAATATTTATCCTAAATTAAAATGGAATGGAAGATTTTTATCTTATTATGGTAATATTTTGCTGCAAAATAAAAAATATGGTGATGCGATAAATCTATTTGAAAAAGCAAAGTTTACTTATCCGGATCCATACATGTTTGAAAATCTTGGCGTGGCGTATTTATCAGTTAAAATCCCCCAGCCCACTCCCGATATAAAATCGGGATGTTCCACTTTAAAAAAGGGGGATTGTATTAATAGAGCTATTTATTGTTGGATGCTGTCGAGTGATATGCAGCCGTGGAGATTGACACCTAAATATTATCTCGCAGATTTGTTTCATCAACTTGGAGATACGAGTAACGCGATGAAATATGCGCGACTTGTTGTTAATACTCCGATGAAAAAATGGACGGAACGGGGAAAAGAATTTAAGCTCAAATCACAAAAAATGCTGGTTGCACTCGGACAAAAATGTGATGATCCGAGATTAATAGTTTTTGATATAAATGATAAAGAAACGTGGAATGAAGGGAAATGGTAGTCGCGCTTTGCGCGAATCCCGAGAGCGCGCAAGCGCCTCGGGATGGTATTCGGTATTCGGTATTTGTGAAGCACCCAGCGTATGCCGGGCGGTATTCGGTAAAGATTTTAAGAAGAAATAAACAAAGAAGTATTAATTACAAACAACATAACAATTTATAAATAAAATAAATTTGTGCAATGATCGATGAGTACATTGTTGCTTCGTTGCGTGGCAACTAAAAAAATCATGTTAATCCTGTAAATCCTGTAAAAAAACTATTATGAAAAAACTTATTATTTTTACAATTTTAATTATTGCTGTTTCATCTTTCGCTGATGAATGGAAACCGGATGAATGGCTGATTAGTAAATCCATAAAATTATCTCTTACGGATAATGAGAAAAACAATATGCTTAAAGGTCCGAAAGAAATTATTTCAGCTTTTGATAATTTTTATAAAAGGATAGCCGATACTTTGCCGGAAAAATTTGAAACAAAACCTCAAGTGGAAATTATAACTCCTTATGGTACTTCTCAATGGAAAAAAGTTAATTCAATACGCGAGTGGCCAAATATTAAAGGTGGGATTCCTGCATATTCAGTTACATTTGTAGCAAAATATTGGATTTCTTCTGAAAAGCAGGAAGCAAAGCTGGAATTTATAAGTGATGATGCTGTAAAAGTATGGCAGGATAATCGAGAGATTTTTGAATATCTGCATAATAGCGCTAAACATATTGTGCCTGTGTTATTAAAAAAAGGAACAAATGTTTTTGTTTTTGCGATTATAAACGGTGATGGCGGTGGAATGATCTGTGCTAATTTGAGTCCAAAAAAGTCAGCTTTAATTCCAAATTTCACTTTTGAAATTAAGCCAATATTAGAAGAATGGAAACCGGAAGATTGGTTAATAGCAAAATCTATAAAATTGGAACTTGTGGATAGTGAAAAAGGCGTGATGAATAAGACTAAAAAAGAGGCTAATATAGCTTATGAAAAATTTTATGAAAGAATAATCAAAACTTTGCCGAAAAAATATGAGACAAAACCTCAATCTATAATTGTTACATCTTATGGTACAACAATATGGAAAAGAGTCCCGCCGGTTGGGGAGAATCCGTTATTAATGAAAATTATACCTGAGTGTTCAGTTATGTTTGCCGCAAAATATTGGATATCATCGAAAAAACAGGAGGCTGAATTAAGATTTGGAAGTGATGACGCGGCAAAAATCTGGCAGAATAACAATGAAATATTCTCATATCCTTATAATAGCGGGTTTGTATCGGATAAACATACAGTAAAAGTAACTTTAAAAAAAGGAACAAATGTTTTTGTCTTTGCTGTTGTTAACGGGAGCGGAATCGGAACGATTGGCGCACATTTGTATCCAAAAAAATCAGCAGTATATCCGGGATTATATTTTGATACAAGAGGTCCGGTAGAAACCGGAAAATATATAAATGTTGATTTTTACTGGATGCCGGTAATAAATAGCAACCCGATAAAAAGAGTATATAATAATCGGGTAATATTAAAAGAAATAAAATTATTAGATTTTGCCGGTAATGTTGTAACTCAAATAGCAGATGACGAAATTGCTTTGCCGCAACAAATTAATATGTGTGGAAAAAGTAACGGGATCTATAAAATAGAATCGAAATGGGGAGGAAAAATACACACCCGCCTTTTTTATTATGGCGGTTTTTTAGATAATCCATCAATAACTGAAAAATGGAAAATGAACGTTTTGTGTGATAATGATTTTTTTTCACCGGAAGCGCTTTTATATCAAATCATTGATCCTAATAAAACATCTTTGATAAGAATTCGGGCTTATAAATCAAAATATGATAATACATTTCAGCCTTATGTTATAATAATACCCAAAGACAAAAAATTAAAGAAAGGACTTCCGTTAATTGTGCGTTTACGAGACTTTTTGCTGCTTAATAAAATTCTGTTCACTAAAAAAACAGCAGCTTTTCCTAATAATATGATGCAAGTTTGCGTATATGCTCGAGGTGATAGTGGTTTTAAAGGATTAAGTGAGCGAGATGTTTTTGATGTAATAGAGTTGGTTTGTGAAGAATATAAAATAGACCGAAATAGAATTTATTTGCTGGGAGATTCACTTGGCGGTCACGGTTGTTGGTTACTTGGTGGAAGACATCCAGATAAATTTGCCGCTGCAGTGCCGGATGGAGGTTATACTTTTGAATATGCAGGTAATTTTCTTTCACTTCCATTATTGCAATTGTGGAGTAAACCATCAAATCCCGGTTATGTGTTGCAACAGGTGATAAATCATTTGCATAACGAGGGGGCAGATGCAAGTTATTATGATTTACGAAATTTGACCGGAAACAAAAAAAATGACAAAATTCAAAAACCTCAAAAAATAGAACAATGGTTAAAAGGTAAAAAAAGAAACTTGCAGCCGGATAAAGTTTCTTATTCGACTTACGGTGATGTTGACGGCGCTTATTGGGTGAGGAACATTATGCCGGAATGGTTTGGGATGATGGGGACAGTTGTGGCGGGAATTCTCAATACAAATATTCAACACTCAACAAGAAATGTTCAATTCTCAAGTAGAACTACCAACCACCATTCTACGAACTACGAACTGCAGACGAATGAAATTCGTGTTAAGACAGAAAATGTTTCGAACTTTAGTTTGGATTTAAGAAATGGTAGATTTTTGAAGTTTAATAATTGGGATATTGTGATTAATGATAAGATTAAAACGAATGCGATAAGTGGGGAAATGTTTTCGTTTGAAATTGAATCAAATATTCCTAATGAAATAACATGTACTCATGATCATATCCAACACGGAACATCCCAATATAATAACGTCCTACTGAACGGTCATGATGAAGTGAAGAAAAAACTGCCAAGTCGTTCACAACCCCCTGAAACAGGCGGGGATTTTAAACATCCCCCTAAATCCCCCTTCAAAGGGGGAATTAAGAAAAGAAATGGATTTTGTGGGGGAATATGTGATGTGGTTTGTGATTCTTTTATTTTTGCTTACAGCGCGAAGGATGAAAAAGCAAAAGAAAGAG
>JAUVKG010000344.1 GCA_030596365.1 Chlamydiota bacterium
ATACCGGTAGCATATTACCTTCGCCCGGAACAAAAGTTTTGGAATGTTGTGTTCCATTTGTTCCGGTTACGGTAATATAATTCCACTCCGATCCCTGGCCCGAACCTTCCTGACTCCAACCCCCGTGTTTATAAAAAATGATTCCATCCGTTGGATAAGCGAAAGAAATTGACTGAAGCGTTCCGGTTGTGTTTTCGTTCCATCCACCTGAACCATTATTTCCACTCACGGCGACCCATAATCCATCCCAGCTGCCTATACCGTAGTTGTTGGCGTTACTTATCGGCCCATCGCCCCAGGCGCCATCGCCGTTTATTACTGTCCACCCGGCATACGTCTCTGCCTCGAAGCCTCCGTTCGACAATGGGATGTAATAATCCGACAAAGCCGCCGAAGCAGTCACACAGATTGCGAAAGCAATCATCATACTAATCACGATTTTCTTTTTCATAACTTTTCTCCTGTTGTTAGGGCCCACAAATAAATAACTTGGATTTTCTGCTTGTTATATGTCAAATATTCCTACGCATTATTCTCCAACTTATTTATTTGTGAACCCTTGAGTTTTTATATTAGTCAATGCACTTTACATTAACTTTCGCTAATAGTATAATATTAATAAATAATTGCTTCAATAACAATATCATCATTTTTAACACAATATTTACAAAGCAAGATGAATTATCTGACTTTTCCATTTGAAGACTGTAATTGTGGACTGGAAAACTCTGTAAATCTCCCGGAGGGCAAACCACATACTCATTCCTTTGACGAGATAGCCATTGTTCTCGGCGGGACTTCAATTCATGTAGTAGGAAAAGAAAAATATCCGCTAATGCGCGGCGATGCTTTTGTTATCCACGGCAACCAGGTTCATGGCAACGAAAAGCTTTCCAATTTCCGTGTTCTTAATATAGTGTATAAACGGGACTTTTTTGAAACCGTTAAAAATGAGTTGGAAGAGGTAGCTGGTTTTAACACACTCTTTGTTCACGAACCTTGTTTTCGCAAGTATCATAAATTTAAAGCCAGGCTTCATCTCAATCCACATCAATTAAATAGTGTTACTATTTTTGTCGAATTATTAAAAGAAGAGATTAATAATAAATTGCCGGGATATAAAAAAAATATTGACTATTTTTTTAAATTAATTGTTGTCAATTTATGCCGATGCTATTCGGAAGTTGATACTCCGCATTCGAAATCATTGATTAAAGTCGGTGGAGCAATAGATTTTATGGAGAAGAATTTCGCGGAAGATATTACTTTACAAAAACTTGCTGACGAAGCTGAAATGACAATAGCAAGTTTCTTAAGAGCATTTAAAAAAATTACCAATTGTACTCCAGTGGATTATCTTATAAAATTGCGAATTGAGAAAGCAGCCAAAATGATGGAAGAGAATCCGACTTCCCGCATAATTGACATTTCAATGGAAACAGGTTTCTGGAACAGCAGTTACTTTTCACGAAAGTTTAAAGAAATTATGGGAATAACTCCAACTGATTATTTGAATAAGATGAAAGTAAGAGGATAAATTGAATTTTTTGACCGATGCGCCTATGAAAATCCAAATTTTTATCTCAACCTGGACAACCAGCATGAACGCAAGCGCGTTACTTCGTTAGCGCCGGTCAAGAGCCCGGTTGGAGAAATTCCCATCGGCCTTGCGCCGGTGGAATTCAAAATTTTCTTCTCAACCGGGGCGAGCCCGGTTGGAGAAATTCCCATCGGCTTTGCGCCGGTGGAATTCAAAATTTTCGATTCACATCTTATACCTCAAAGCAAGAACGGTAATATCATCTGACTGAGGAATTCCATGAGAGAAAAGTGAAACTTTTCCAATGACTTCAGAAACCATTTGTTCAGCAGGAAGGTTAGCGATTGAAGCAAATTCATTTTCCAGACGGTCTTCAGAAAACTCTTCTCCGCTTTTATTAAAAGCTTCAGTAACACCATCAGTATAAAGTAAAATTAAATCACCTTGCTGCAAAGTAAATTTTTCTGTTACAAAATCAGAATTTTCAATAACTCCTAAAGCGCAGCCGCTATCAACCTTAAGAAAAGAAACGGCGTTATTATCTTTTGCAATCAAAGGTGGATTATGTCCCGCGTTAGCGAATTTAATTTCACCTGTTTTAATATTAAGGACAGCTAGAAAAGCGGTAACAAACATGCATGACTCATTATTTTGTACGGCTTCATCATTAACCCTTCTGAGAATTTCTGCAGGGTCATTTGTCTGCATAGCAATACCTTTAATCAAAGTTTTAGTAACCGCCATAAAAAGTGCGGCGGGCACACCTTTTCCGGAGACATCACCGATAAGAAAACAAAGGTTATCATTATCGATAAAGAAGAAATCAAACAAATCGCCGCCAACTTCTTTTGCGGGTTTCAAAGTTGCAAACAGGTCGAATTCATTTCGTCCTGTAAAAGGCGGAATTAATTTTGGAACCATACCCATTTGAATATCGCGTCCGATAGAAAGTTCACTTTGCATTCTTTCTTTAGCGGCGGTAGTTTCAGTAAGGTCTTTGATATATTTTTTCAGAGAAGTTTTCATATAAGCAAAAGCAAGAGCAAGTTTCCCGACTTCATCTTTAGATTTAAACACAGGAATCTCCACATCAAGATTTCCTTTAGAAATACTTTTTGTAGTTATAGAAAGCTGCCGCAGTGGATGAGTAATCGAATTGGCAATTACAGCAATAATCAGGGAAATAAAGAGAATACCCAATGCACCGAGAATTAGAACTGTGTGATGCAATTTTTTAACAACTTCCATAAGTTCAATTTGGGGGAAGAAAATACCGAGTGACCATTTACACGAAGGCATCCAGGAATAACTAACCCAATATTTCTGATCTGAATCTATAATTCTGTCACATTGACCGAACCCGGTTTTACCTGCCATCATATTTTTAGCGATTTCAAGCATTTGAACATTATTCTGTACAATTGAGACATCAAAAACATTAGAATTCATTATAAAACTAAGTGTAGGATGTGTAATGAATTTACCGGTTTTAGAAATAGTGAATGCATAGCCGGATTTGCTGATCTCAATCTTTGAAACAAGTGTTTGAAGCCATTCAAGAGAAACATCAGCAGTAACAACTCCTTTGAAAATCTTCTTACCATCAATTGTGGAATAAAAAGGTACCGAGTAAGTTGACATTATGATATTTCCCGCGCCATCATCGAAGTAAGGTTCCGACCAGACAGGTTTATTAAGTTTTTTAGGAAGAGTATACCAATTCCAGTTAAAATAATTGTAATTGGTTGAATTTAGGTCAGAAAAAGAAGTTCCATTATTATTTCTACAGAAGTATGGTGCAAAATAATAAGAGTTTGAATTAAAACAGTATGGTTCGAAGGCAATAGCAGCGCCAAAGACATTTGAGTTATTCGCGACAATGATTTCCAAAAGGTTAGTAATATCAGAGTGTCCAATGTCAGGATCATCAAGAATCAGCGCTATAGTTTCAGGTATTTTCTGAATAGGCATAATAAAACCTTCGATTTTATTAGCAGTACCTACAGCAAGATTAACAGCATTCTTTTCTATTCCCTGAATAATAATATTTTTGGAATTGGAATAATTATAACTGAAAAGCAAAGTGAATATTATTGCGCAGCTTGCAATAATA
>JAUVKG010000101.1 GCA_030596365.1 Chlamydiota bacterium
GTTTCCGTAGCGGTAGAAAGTTCACATTTTGCTTTTTCGCCTGCTTCTTTCAATCGTTGTAGAGCCATTTGATCTTTTCTTAAATCGATGCCGTTTTCTTTTTTAAATTCGTCGGCGATATAATCAATAATTTTCTGGTCAAAGTTATCACCGCCGAGATGGGTATCACCATTCGTACTTTTAACTTCAAAAACGCCATCACCGATTTCCAAAATAGAAATATCGAATGTTCCACCGCCCAAATCAAAAACCGCAATTTTTTCTTCTTTCTTTTTGTCAAGTCCGTAAGCAAGACTTGCAGCAGTCGGTTCATTAATTATCCTCATAACTTCAAGTCCGGCAATTCGACCTGCATCTTTAGTAGCCTGTCTTTGGGAATCATTAAAATAAGCCGGAACTGTAATAACCGCTTTTTGAACAGATTGTCCGAGATAATCTTCAGCGGTTTGTTTCATTTTCTGAATAATCATTGCAGATATTTCCGGTGGAGTGTAGTGCTTGTCACCAATATTTACAACTACTTCACCGTTTTTGTTTTCACCAACTTTATAAGGTACATCTTTCTCTTCTTCCATTACTTCCGAATGACGTCTGCCCATAAAACGTTTAATTGAAAAGATTGTATTTTCAGGATTAGTTGCAGCCTGCCTTTTAGCAATAGTGCCAACTAATCTTTCACCGTCTTTTGTAAACGCAACAACTGAAGGAGTGGTTCTGCCACCTTCACTATTTGGAATAACAATTGCCTCATCGCCTTCCATAATTGAAACGCACGAGTTTGTTGTACCGAGGTCAATACCGATAATTTTTTCTTTAGCCATAATTTTACCTTCCTATATTTTATTTTAAGAATTTTAAATTTACATTATTCAACTTCGCGTATTAACAAGCAATTGGTGTGCCAAATTCTCAAAAAGGCGACTATACGGCATTTATATACGCAATTATAAAAATTGTTGTAAATATTAATGTGCCAACGCGCGTCGAGTGCGCCATTATGGCGCATCAGATACTACTGAACAACGCCGTCAATAATCACCTCTGTTGTAGGATCAATTGTCAGTTTATCGATTTTTTTAATCGGTTCCGCAGAAATAAGTAACGAATCATAAATTTCCCCGGTTTTCTTACCGTGTTTAAGTTTAATCAGATTGCCAATATATATTTCTGTAGGATCAATGGCTATACCTTCAAAATTACCATCGCCGGGATCTGCTGCAGGTACAATTGAACTGCCGTTAATGCTTTCTGAAACCTGAACTTTAACAACATCGCCCAATGTATTTATTTCTGAAAAATTATCAGGATTTACACCCGCGCGAATTATGCTTCCGTTGATAGAACCGCCGACGGGCATTTTAAGTTCGTCTTTTCCGCCCTTTGTCATCACTTTTTTAATATGTCCTTTAGCATGAATCCAAACATTACTGATATCTCCGCCTTTAACAGATATCCCATTTATTGAAACGTCTTTTTTAGCGACATCGTGAGCTTTAATACGGCCAAAATAGCCGGGGTAGCATTCATGTGTAATGTTTCCGCCATAGTACAGTTTTTCTTTTGTAGCAACATCTTTATATTTTGTCCCCATAACATTAATGTTTTTTATGTATTGTGCTTCCACGCCGCCCAAATTCCCGCCTTTTATTTTTACTGTACCCAGTGGAGCAGTATCTTTGTTGAGCAGAATTCTTCCAACTGTACCAGCGACAGACACTTTTTTCAATTCTTCATCTGATTTAATTTCATCAAGTTGAGCTACCGAAGAGATAGTGTATTCATTTGTAGCATAAAATTCGCCATACATTTTACCGTTGTATCCCTGACCGGACAGTTTTTTACTTCGGGAAGCTTTGATATTTAGAGAAGATGTGCCTGAAATTTCAAGAACGCTTCCGTCCCAATGTTCAATAGTTCCTTTTTTCTTAATTTTTATTGTGACAAGATCGCCGTCATCTGTATCGAGTTTATCCTGTGCAACCCAATCTTCGTAGCGATCAAGTTTTCCTTTAACAAGATTTTTATGGTTCTGGTTTACAGGAAGCACATGGATTGTTACATCCATAGTTGCAGAGCCACGACCATCACTTGCTGTAAGATTAAGTGTAAAGTCCGTACCTGCATCGCCATAATTTGGTATCATGCTGAATTTCATATACCCGGAGTTAACGCCCCAGTTTTTGCCATCTCCTGCAGGATTTAAAGTTCCGCTGTAAGTAACATTATCGCCATCTTCGTCAATTGCGTGAACAGTGAACGACAAGACTTGTCTTTCGCGAACTTCAAAATAATTTGTTTTCGGATAATCAAAAACGGGGAGTGAATTTTTCTTCCACATGGAAATGCGGTTGTTTCCGGAATCCGCGCAAAAAACAAAATTGTCGATTTTGGCTAAATTGTAAGGATAAGCAAATTCTCCTTCCAAAGGCGATGGAGTTATAGAACCACCTATTATATCTGTACCGAATTTACCTATAATGTAGCCTGCTTCATCGGTAATCAAATATTGGTTTTGTGAATTATCAGCAGTAGCAAACATAAGAAGTCCGTCAAAATCTATAAGTCCTTTAATCCCCTGCATCACATTGCCTGTAAAGCCACCTATTGGCACTCCCGGTGAAGATTCAGGAATATTCCAGTCATCTCTGTAATCAAAATCTTCGTAATTTACCCAGATGAATCGATTGGCATCATTGGCTCCCTTTATACGTCCCCATTTTGTGTATTGATTAGCACTATTACGACCGATTTCGGTAATATATATGTTAGATCCTACAACCACTACATCATAAGGACCAAAAATTAATTCCAATTGATTGGCATCAATTACAGGATAGTTTGGAATTGTTACAAGTTCACGAATGAATTGCCCTTCCGGTGTATATTCTACTACGCGATCGTTACCATAATCTGCAATAATAAAATTTCCATTAGTTGGCACAGTACAGATGCCTGTAGGTGTTTCAAACTGATTTGAGCCTGAACCCTGCGAACCGAAAGAGCCGTGCCAGTTACCATTTGTGTCGCAAATTTTTATGCAGTGATTAGATGAATCAACAATATAGATCAATCCATCATTTCCAAATGTTAAGTCAGTAGGAAAATTCAACTCATTAGTTCCTGTACCGAAGGAGCCCCATTCATCAATATAGTACATTTCCCAAACATTTGAAGGTTCAGGAGTAAAAATGACATTTTTTCGATAGCAAAGTTTGACAATTCTGTCATTGCCTGTATCGGCAATGAAAACAGCGCTTGTGGTTGCCAGAATACCTTGCGGATGATTAAAAGAATTCGAATCTGTTCCTCCGTCAAAACTGTCAGAGGCAGCCCAGAAATTAGAATCTCCATAAGTTGATATATAAAAAAAGTTAGTCCAGTCGCCTTCCTGTGCATAAGCTGAAAAACAAATAAGAATTGCTGCTACGAGAGCGAGTATTTTTTTCATAATTTTCTCCGTTTAGATTATATAAATTATATTTAAAACAAGTAAAGCGGATATATTATACTACATTATAACGTAAAAGTCAAGAGGAATGACCCAATTTTGGCGACTATGGCTATGACCATGCTCATGCTGCGAATGTTATTTCATTGCCAGTATGCCACGAACAAGGCTTGGAAGGTGCAGGCGTGTTAATACAAATCTGTGGAGGGACGTCGTCCTCAGCGTCCTAATACACATGAATAAGGGTCGCCGAGAACGGCGACCCTCCAGATAATCAATTTTTTAATTTTTAACAGAATCATTTATTGAAGCAATAAAAAAATGATTCTGTCTACAAAATTTTCAGTTTTCCGGGACCTTCCTAATGATCACATGAGTTTTCGCCGGATTTAAGTGTTCCGTTTAGATAATCATTAACAATGGTTTCCGGCTTATCAGATGGCACGCCTATTATTACTTTCATTCCAAATCTTTCAAAAAGGCCGACAGCACGTGAACCAATTCCTCCGGCAAGTACTAATGTAACTTCTTTTTCGCCAAGCCATTTAGGAATAACGCCGGGTTCATGCGGCGGTGGAGTCAGCATTTTAGGATTTTCGATTTTTCCATCAACGATTTCAGCGACATAAAATTTTTCACAATGTCCGAAATGACTACTTACAACACCATTAGTTACAGGTAAACCAATTTTCATTTTTATTTTCTCCATTTGTTCGCTTGCTTGGATGAAATTGAAATCAGTTAATTTCAATTTATAGTCCTAAGTTCAGCATGTTATTTTACAGTTACATTAAATTCAATTTTACATTTTACAGAATTCGACACGAGGCAATATTTTTCACCCATTTCAGCCAATTTTTCTACTTTAACAGCTTGTTCTTCAGGAACTTCCACTTTTGCGTTAACAATAACACTTTCAAATTCGAATCCATTAGCTCCTTTTTTAAGAATTCCTTTCGCGCTGCTTTCATAAGATTTCACTTCCACTTTTCTCTGTTCGGCAAAATACATGAACGAAAGCATTGTGCATGACGCAATAGACGAAACAAATAAATGTTCCGGCGACCACACATCATCAGGACCACCGAAATTAGCCGGAGCATTAACTTCAATTTCCGGAAGTTTATCATCTTTCATAATTGCGTTAGGTGTATTTATCCAATCTACATTAATTTCATATTCGTGCATATTAATTTCCTTGGGTTTGTTTTTTATTTGATGTTGTACATTGGACGTTTGATGTTCGACGTTCGATGTTCGACGTTCAGTATTCGGGTGTCTGGATATTCCAACTCCCCTCCTTGTTGAGGCGGGGTGCCCTTTAGGGCGGGGTGGTTCTTTATCCAATTTCTAAAATCTTAAATCGGTGTTCCTTGTTCTTAAATCAAAATGAATAACTAACATCAATTAACGATGAACGCGAGTAAGGCGTTACTTAGTTTAGTGAACATTTTTTTGTATTATAATATAAGTTTCAATTTCGCCCTGAATTCTCCGGGTGCTTCGCAAACCATCAACTCTCAATTCTCAAGTTTAGGAACTGACACCTGACACCTACTCACCACTCACTACTCACTAATTTTTTTATAAATTTCTTTAATGATTTTCGAGGAAGGTGCCTGGTCATTATATTCAATCACGGTTTTCCCTTCTTTCAACGCGTCAACGACATTATCATCAAACGGTATTTCCGCAATAACTTCCGCGCCGTTTTCATTTGCGAGTTTATAAATTCTATCTGCCTGATTTTTATTTAAATCCGCTTTGTTTATAACCACTTTTGATTCAACACGAAAATGTTTGGCAAGTTTTAAAACGCGCTCAAGATCATGCACACCGGAAACAGTCGGTTCAGTAACAATAACAGCCAAATCGACGCCTGAAAGTGAAGCGATAACAGGGCAACCTGTTCCCGGAGGTCCGTCAGCTAATATTTTATCATATTTCTCCTGAGATGCAATCACCGATGCGGTTTTTCTTACTTTAGTAACAAGTTTACCCGTGTTTTCTTCCGCAACGCCAAGTAAAGCATGAACCATCGGCCCGGCTTTGGTTTCTGAAACAAACCAATTTCCATTAATAACTTCGTGTTCAGAAATTGCGTCAACCGGACATGCTAAAGCACAAAGTCCACAACCTTCGCAACTCAATTCACCGACATAGAATTTATCATCATTATGATGAATCGCATCGAAATGACATAATTCTTCGCATTTACCACAACTTATACATTTTTCCTGATCAATAACAGCAACATTCCCACCTGAAAAATCGTGTTTTTCAATTATCTCCGGTTTTAAAACGAGGTGTAAATCCGCTGCATCAACGTCATTATCAGCCAAAACGCTATTTTCAGAAATCAGTGCTAAGGAAGAAAGAACGGAAGTTTTCCCTGTCCCTCCTTTACCGCTAATAACGACGGTTTCTTTATAAGGGGTTTTATTGTTTTCATTGATTTTGAAAGTTTTTATATTTTCGTTATCGATTTTTTCGGTAAAGATTTCTATTTGATTTGGTGATGGTGATGTCCCCTTCAATTCATTAATATTTTTATAAATATCCATAAAAATCTCTATCAACTCTTCATGTTTCTCAACTAAAACACCACCATAAGAATAAGTTTCCGCAAACTCTCTCTTAAAAGGTATTCTTCCAATTATCGGTATTCCGGTTTCATTAGCAAAATCACTGATTATTTTATCTTCTCCATCAGATTTATTTACTACTATCCCGATTGGAAGACCTAACTTCTGCGTCAATGATGCCGCAAGTTTTAAATCATGTACTCCAAACGGTGTCGGCTCAGTTACTAATACAGACACATCAGCTCCGTTTAGCGCTTCAACAACCGGACAAGCTGTTCCCGGTGATGCATCAATTATATTTATAAAATTTGAGTCAACTTTCTTTTTAACATTTTTAACAATAACTGGCGCCAATGCCTCGCCGACATTTAAAATACCATAAGCGAAATGAAAATTATCATTAATAACGGCAGATTTAACCCGCCCGATTTCTACTTCTTTTTCAATTAGCGCATTGCTTGGACACGCATAACTACATGCACCACAACTATGGCACAATTCATTAAAGATAAGCGTTTTACCATTCACACGTGCGATAGCATTATAAGTACAAACTTCCGCACATTTTCCAGAATCACAGCATTTATTTTCATCCCATTCAGGTTTTAATGCTGTGACTGACTGCTCATCCGTTATTTTGGGATTAATAAAAAGAAAATCGTTCGGCTCTTCCACATCGCAGTCAAGAAGATTTACTTTAATATTTTGATAAGATAAAGCGTAGGCAAGATTAACAGAAAAAGTAGTTTTTCCTGTTCCGCCTTTACCGCTTGCAACAGTTATTGTCATGTTAGTAGTTAATAGTTAATAGTTAATAGTTATTTGTTTAAAATATTATACAAGCTTTTCAGCTCCTTTAAATACTGCCTCCACTTTCAATGCTGAAGCTGCATGGCCGGGATGTTCAGTAGGATTCCATTTTTTCATATCATCGAATATTTCTCCTTGTGTTAAATAATCGAAAGAACCTTTAATTTGATATGATTTTCCATCTTTTGTAATAAAGAGTAGTGCTCCTTTAGATCCTGCCAAAATATTTTTTCTTGTTTTATCAAAATAATTATCAGCAACAACAAGTGTTTGTTCATCAAATTTATTTACACACGTCGCATAGATAGAGTTTGGCAATCCGTTTTCATCTACGGTAGTTAATACAACAGCATCCTGTTTTTGTTCCCACGCTTCACTTACTTCTTTTGGTAATTTTATCATTTTGTCTCCAGTTAATTATTTTGTTTTTTATTATTGATTATTCATCAAAAAAATTCATATTTGAACTATAATCAGAGTTAGCCATTTCTTGTTCTGATTCCGCTACTCTATTCATCCACGCTGCCATTTCAGCTTCCGTTCTTGGTGGCGGAACCGGCGCTTTTGGTGTTGCGCAACCTACAATTAAAATACATGCTAAAGTTATTATTGTTGCTTTCATAACGACCTCCTGTTTTAGGTGTCAGGTGTCAGGTGTCAGGTGTCAGGTGTCAGGTCCGCCCACGGCGGGATAAATGTCAGTCTTGCCCCGCAGCAGGCGGGGTGTCAGGTGTCAGGAAATTCGTCCCGAGCGCGCTAGCGCCTCGCGATGAATTTAGTATTCACTTCATCATTTTTTCACCAAAATTGTAATTAACCCCGACAGTCGCGGGGCGCTTGCGCGAATTACAAGTTCCCGTGATGGCTTTCAACATTAGCCTTATCGGACACTTTATGAACACCATCTCTGAATTCCTTGATTGCTTCACGAATGATTCCTGAAACATTTACAATAACATTAATTCCGGCCGCTTCAAAAACTTTAAAAGCGTTAGGTCCGCAATTTCCTGTCAGTAAATATTCCACTTTTTCATCAGCAATAAGTTGAGCGGACTGAACACCTGCTCCCCCGCCTGCCGCCGCGCTTAGATTTTCGATAGCTTTAAATTCAAGTGTATCGGAATTGATAATAATAAAATAATGAGCGCGACCGAATCTTGGGTCGACTTGTGCGTCGAGATTATTTCCTGTAGCTGTAACTGCAATTTTCATTTTTTTCCTCTCTTAAGTTAATGATTAACACCGTTTTACGATGATTTTCAATTTTAAATTACGATTTTTAATTTTAAAAAAACTCTATGTATCCAACTTCGTTAGAAGCAATAATTGTTGACAATTTTTAATTAGGAAGGACGTTTAAAAGAACGCCCTTCCTTGATTTTGGCTAAGATTGGGTGTTGTTCTGTTCATCTCTCTGCCATCCGGTTAATCCCGTTGCGCGATAAACATTTCTGAATCCTCTGCCGCGACCACG
>JAUVKG010000135.1 GCA_030596365.1 Chlamydiota bacterium
AGATTTCTCAAAGCGAGAAATCTTTGTTGTAAATTTGTAGCAAGATTCGCTGCTTGAATAGAAAGATCAGGCAATTTCACCTGCCAGTCACTATATTTTACTGATTTAATTTTTTGAATTAATTCATTAAATGCTAAATTATTATCAACAATTTCGGAGGCAGGGATTTTATTTTTTTGGGGAATTATTTTTTGTTTAGCGTTGGAAACAGTTTGATTTGTGACAGGTGTTTTTGACTTGCCAATTGGGGGGGATTGTTTGTTTGTATCGGTTTCTTTTGGTGAACACGATATCAAAAACAAAATTATAGGGAATAAAAGATATTTCCTCATCATTTTTTCTTGCTTATTTTTGCGCTTATGTCCTCTGACCTCTGTCCTCTGACACTTGACACCGAATCCTGATTTAAGAACAAGGAACACCGATTTAAGATTTTAGAAGTGAATACTGACACCTGGCACCTGAGCTTTGCGTAATCGCAAGCTGGAACCCGGCATACGCAGGTCAAGAGCTTACGCTACATTAGCCGGGAATGATGCTTAACAGTTCTTCATTTGTAGGATATTTTTTTATTAATCCAAGTAATGAGTTCGCTGCGGCTTCAGTACTCTGCCCGGCCAGTGCGCGACGGAGTTTTACAATTTTATTATACACTTCAGGTTCATAAAGAATTTCTTCTCTGCGGGTACCGCTTTTTCTTATGTCGATGGCCGGGAATATTCTTTTCTCCGATAATGCCCTGTCAAGAACTATTTCACTATTACCTGTTCCTTTAAATTCCTGAAAAATAAAACCATCCATTCGAGAACCGGTATCAATTAATGCTGTCGCTATAATCGTAAGCGAACCACCATGCTCAACATTTCTCGCAAGACCGAAAAAACGGCGCGGTATCTCCAGTGCTCCCGCTTCCAGTCCGCCTGATAAAGTTCTTCCGGAACTTTCTGTATGAAGATTAAAAGCTCGCCCCATACGTGTCAAACTGTCAACAAGTAAAACAACATCTTTTCCGCACTCAAGTTCAACGCGCGCCATTGCTAGTGTCATTTCTGCAAGTTGAATATGCTGGCTCAATGACTGGTCGTTAGAACTTGCAAATACTTCAACACCGGTGCCGCGGCGAAAATGTGTAACTTCTTCAGGTCGTTCATCAACCAGAACAACGATAATTCTTGTTTTCGGGTCGCCGATTTTTATAGCTTTCGCCATTTCCATAAGAATTGTTGTCTTACCTGTTTTCGGTGGAGATACAATTAGTCCGCGTGTCCCCTTTCCTATTGGTGCGATAAGATCGATTGCTCTCATTGCCGGGTCACCGGTGATACCGAGGTTAAATCTTTTTTCCGGAGCGATAGGAGTAACTTCCTTCAACATTTTCCTATTCATATACTCTTCCGGCGGCAGATCATTTATCGATTCAACTGTATCAAGTTCCATCGACCTATTACCTTCTTTAGCTGTGCCAATGATACACGCTCCTTCCACAAGTCTAAACTCGCGCATTTTATCCGGAGTAATAAAGACATCGTTATTTGCTGTTTTAAATGATTTTTCAGGATCTCTTAGAAATCCATAAGGCTTGCCCGCACGGCGAACGACGCCGGATGTGTTGTTTATTTCTGTCATAATTTTGTTTTTTATTCCAAACCGAAGAATTAACTCCCCGAATTTGGGATATGAGGTTTAACGAATAACGTATCGCGACATAGCGCAATACCTACATTAACTAATAACTATTAACTATTAACTATTATCGCGACATAGCGCGATACCTACTTACAAATACCGTTTAGCTTCCCGCCCTGTCACGCCGGCATACAATTCTACATAAGGTTTAACGGGGCTGAAGTTTATTTTTCCGAGTAATACTTCTTCTACCTGAAAGAATCCAACGGATTCATTCATTTCGATTTTTATTTTTATTGGTTTTTTATCACCTTTTTCAATGCGCACTTTATTAATTTCAGAAGCGGAATATTTATGAATATCTCCAACTCTTGATTCAGTATTTATCATCATCGGAATTCTCGCGCGACCTTTTTCCATATCACATCCGTCTGCCACGAGTATTATTCCGGCTTCGAGTGAATGAATTCTCTGTGTTGCCATATGTCCGACAATACATTCTGTAATTAACGATCTTACAATCACTAACTTCTGAAAATTATCGGGATACAATTTTTCCAATAATCTGTTTAATATCGGGTATGCTATTATTATCGCATTTTTTTCGTGATTTTCACGCCCGATTGTCATACCGATATCATGAATAAAAGCAGCAATGACTATTGCAGTTTTGCTGTCTTCAAAAGTTCCAATTCCTTCCGCTTCAAGATTAAGTTTAATTCCGGCTTCATTAAGTAAAGAGGCCATTTTAACTGCGTTAATGGCAACCGTTTTCATGTGTACGGGACCGTGATCATTAAAACTCAGTCGTTTTATTGATACAACATTTGCATAATCCTGAAGATTATGAATTTCTTTGTCTTTTATAAGCAGCTCAGCTGCTTGCAGTGGCAGCCCATCCAGCATTTTCAATAAAACGCCATCGAGAGCTTCTTCTTTTTTAGATTTCATAATTTAACGTATAATAAACATAACTTTTTATAAAGTCATATTTTTTGAAAAATAGTAAACTTTGTTTAGTAATATAATGATTTATCAGATAATTCACTTACCAAACAAGTATATTAACATATAGAGGAAACGTTTTAACTTTTTGCGGACTGTTTTCAAAAATGTCTTAATATCTCAAGTATAATAGCCTTTATTAATTTTTTTGTCAAGTATCGATTATATTTGCAAAAGTAGGCAAGCCAATTTTGGATAAACATCGGATCAATGTCTTTTTTGAGGGCATCTTTATTTACCCAATAACTAAACAGGAAAATTTATTAATTAATATCATATAATTTCAATCTTTTTATCGACAGAATCATGGTCGACAGAATCATTTTGACTTAAATCATTTTGCGATAGTTGATTCAGTGCCTCGTTCAACTGAATAAGGGCGTAAACAAAAGATGAACTCACAAGATTGCGGTTTAACTCTATATTTTTCTAAAGTATATGGTCCGCAACTCGCGCCGCCTAATCCGGCTTGGCGGTAATCTAAACAAAGAACAACATCGTTTCTTTTTTTAAGCTTACATGGATGCCGTACTGCGTGTAACTCGTTATCAGTATAATGCAAAGCTGAAAAAGAAAATAGGTTAGATGCAGTTATCATCAATCCGTTTTTCTTATTATCAGTTAAGCAAACCCAGCGGGTGTCTTCATGATTTCCATTTGCCTGTGGTTTGACATAATGCACAAACAAATCATCTACAGAACTTTTATAGAGATCGATATCAGCGCTTAATTTTCTATCGGTATAATTTTCATGAGGACCTCTGCCAAACCAGCTGACATGATTTAATTTATCGGGTAAAAACATACGAACACCGATTCTTGGTAAATCCGGGAAATCACCGTGGGGAGTAATTTTGTTATTAACAATAATATTGCCGTTGCCCAAAACGTGCCATGTGGTTTCTTGTTCAAAATAAGAATTAGTTTTACCGGAATATTTTATCAAGCTTTTAATTATGACAGAATTATTTTCCCGCGAAGAAATTTTTAAGGATAGAACTTCACGCTTTAAATTATTCAGTTTAAATTCCAACCATTTATTACGAATGTATCTGTCATTATCAACAGGAGCGCGATAAATATTTAACAGCGGACCGTTAATTTGACCGTCTGTTGATTTGTTTATTATTGTATTATTGTTAAACACATATTCATCAATCGTTCCGCTTTTTTCACTAAATGAAACAAGAAAATTATTACCGCGAACAATAATTGAATCAGCATTTTCTTCAAGATTAATTTTTTTCGTATCAGCGGTTTTTATAATCGAAGTTTCAGGAACTTTATATGGCATACGCATTTGCTGCCAGGCGATTTCGTGTCCTTTTTCCGACCATGAATTGTCTGCTTTTGTAACTAAAGCAATACGCAGCCAGTATTCAGCACCGGATTGTAATTCAGGATTATTGACAGGAATTACAACTGTTGAATGATTGCCCGGCGAAGTATCCGGTGCGTTAAATTCGCCATTTTGGATTAATTTCCCATTTTCTTTAAGCGACCATTTAACAGTGAATTGTTTTAAATTAATAAAGTTGTATTTATTGCTTAAAACAAATTGATTTGATTTTAGAGAATCCGATTTTATATCAACGTACTGATAAACTTTTTTCACCTCCCATAATTTTGGAGATACCTGCCTGTCGGGAGAGACAATTCCATTAACGCAAAAGTTTTTATCATTTGGCAGGTCGCCAAAATCTCCACCATAGGCCCAATACTCACCTTTTTTCAAAGGTGCTAAAGATTCAGGTTTGTAATCAATTCCTGTAGTTCGATTACCCACAGGGGTATTTTTACGCAAACCCTGATCGACCCAATCCCAAATACAGCCCCCGATCAGCCGGTCATATTTTTCTATAGCGTCCCAATATTCCTGAAGATTACCAATGGCGTTACCCATTGCGTGAGCGTACTCACATATAAAAAAAGGTTTATCGGATTTTTTTTCACCGGCATCTATTAAACTTTGAACGCTTGGATACATAACGCTATCAATATCCGTGACAGAATTCATACGTTCGTAATGAATAAAACGTGAAGAATCGAGTTCTTTTATTTTTTTCGAACATGCCTGGAAATTCATACCCGGTCCTGCTTCATTTCCAAGCGACCAGATAATAATTGAAGGATGATTTTTATCACGTTCAATCATAGAAACGACTCGGTCGATATGAGCTGCCTGCCATGATTTATCATGTCCGAGTGATTTTTTACCGTAACCCATTCCGTGAGATTCTATATTAGCTTCATCAATAAGATATAATCCATATTTATCGCATAAATCATACCATACAGGCTGGTCGGGATAATGGCATGTTCGAACGGTATTAATGTTAAATTGTTTCATTAATAAAATATCTTTAATCATCGAATCTTCGGTAATTGCCCTGCCGAGATCGGGATCAAATTCGTGTCGGTTAACTCCTTTCAACAAAACTGGTTGACCATTGATGCAGAGTTTAGAGTTTTTAATTTCAACTTTTCGGAATCCGAATTTAGTTTGTTCAATTTCCTTAATTTCGCCTTTTGAGTTTTTCAGAGTTAAGAGAACAGTATAAAGAACAGGTGTTTCCGCGGTCCATTTTTCGGGATTTTCAACCTTCACCTGCAATTTTATTTCTTTTTCCTTATTTCCTTTTAATTGCAGATCAACAGAAGCAGAAACTTTTTTACCAACAGGTTGGTTTTTGTTAAACAGTGTAATATCAAGAGTATAATTTTCTGTATTTGCTGTAGATTAATTGTGTATTTTAGCGTTAATATTCAGCATTGCATTTTTATAATTTTCATCCAAATCACATAAAACAAAAAAATCGCGAATATGAACTTCGGGGGTCGAATACAAATAAACATCACGGTAAATTCCTGATAACCGCCAATAATCCTGGTCCTCAAGATAACTACCGTCAGACCAGCGATATACCTCTGCAGCGAGAAGATTTTCACCGGATTTCAGATACGGTGTAATATCAAATTCCGCGGGAGTCATACTCCCCTGGCTGTAGCCCACTTTTTTTCCGTTAATCCATAAATAAAACGCGCTTTGAACACCATCAAAATGAATGATGACTTGTCTTTCTGTCCAGTCTTCCGGCACTTTAAAAACGGTACGATAAGATCCGACGGGATTCCGCGCGCTAAAAGCGGTCCAATTTTCATTCGGAGTCTCCGTAACTTTCGGTGGATTTTTTTTGAAAGGATATGTTACATTACTATAAAGAGGAGTACCATAACCGTGGAGCTGCCAGTTAGAAGGTACGGGAATAGAATTCCAATTACTATCATCGAATATATTTTTATAAAAGTTCACCGGTCTTTCCTCAGGATTTTTAACCCAATGAAATTTCCAGTTACCATTTAATGATTTATAATATACGGAAGATTTGATATTACCTTTCAACGCGTTATTTACGTTGTCAAAAGGCATCAATGTACAATGCGCGGGAAGTTTATTACGTCCGATAACCGTTTGATTTTCCCAATCGTGTTTTTTCCCTCTAACGGAAAATGCGAAACAGACAATAGTTAATAAAGCTAATATAAGGAAAGTATTCATTTGATTTCTGATAGACATTTATTTATTTCAACACACGTTGATTTTTCAAGTAAGTAATAGGAGAAACACCTACAATTTTTCTGAATTGTTTTGTGAAATAGGAGCTGTTATCAAAGCCGGTGTTAAAAGCGACATCGGTAACACGTATATTATTATTTTTCCCCATAATTTCGACAGCTTTTTCTATTCTTAATTTTATTAGGTAGTCAATGGGAGCCAATCCTGTTATTTTTTTAAATGAATATCTAAACGAGCTGTATGCCATACCGGTTAAATTTGCGAGGAATTCATTTGAAATGGATTTGCTGAAATTTTGTTCGACATAATCTATTGCCAAACTAATTTTAAGAAAAGCTTTTGGTTTTGGAGATTTTATTTCCGAAAAATATTTGCAGATGTTAATAATTATCAGTTCAAAAAAACATTTTTTAATTGCCGATGTTCCTGCCCATTTATTTTTCTGTTGAAGAAGCATATAGTTTAAGAGCAACATTATTTCCTGTAATTGTTGAGAATTCAAATGTAGCTTTGATTTAAATTGATGATTCTTACGATAGAATGGTTCATGAACAAAAAGTGTATTAAAACCGGGCAAATCAGTATATTTTATTTTTAAAATTTTAAAAAAATCACGTTGATAGACAATATTAACTAATTTAAGATGATTCGTATTAATATATCCATGCTTTTGTTTACCACTAATAACAAAAACATTTCCGCGAATTATAGGGTATTCCTGATCATCAACTATGTGAATAGCAGATCCACCGATAACAAGAACAAGTTCATCAAAACTATGAGTATGCAAGGGAATAACTGACGGATTGTTTTGCGTAATAATTTCGCAACTGTCATTCATAATATTTAGCATTATTTTTCCGCGTTTTAAGCCACGTCGGGAATCAATATCTAAATTTTTAATACTCATAATAATATTGAGTTATGATTAACAAGTTTACTATATTAAAGAGTATCATAATACTTTTTTCTGGTCAAGAGCCTTTATCCTAAATAACGCAGTTGGAATTTAGTTTTTCCGCAAAGCGGATAAATAATATAGCACAGGGTTGCACGATAGTGCTACCCTGTGAAAAATTAACAACAAAATTTCCTCTGAAAGAGGTAGCTAAATTTCTGGAA
>JAUVKG010000168.1 GCA_030596365.1 Chlamydiota bacterium
CTTATCAGTCATTTCGGGTCGAAACGACGTACCATCCTTTTCGAGTAACCCCTAAGTAAAAATAATATTACAGATATTACTTTCTCACCTTAAAATAATAAATTATAAATAATAAATTATAAATTATAAATAAACACGGCTCAGGCACATCCGGCAAAATAACTATCTCAACTGTATCAACATTCGCCGGATTAAGACTCGCTTGAACTGATTTATGCAATTTGTCAGAAAAAGGAAAACCATAAGAATCGGAATGCTTCCAGAATACTTCCGCATATCCGTTGAAAAATTCATTGCCCGGCTGAACATCACTGAACGCAAGAGGTTGATTAGTGGCATACCAATGTTTGCTGAATTCATCTTTAAATGCAACGCCGGTAACAGGATCAAGTACCGTGCTGCCAACATAACCGATTGCAAAACCGGCGAGTACGTCCCGAACAGAAGCTGAATAAACATCGTTATCCGCAAAATCAGATTTTACACCATCCACATAATAATCCGGGTTATTAGCATAAATGTTATAAGCTAATACATCATTTGAAATTACTATTGTATGGTTCATGCCAACAACTGTTCCTCCACCATTCATTATCATATTACCGCCCGTATCAAAAATATTTGTAAAAGTGTACTCCTGTGTCGTTGTCTCCGGTGAACCACCGCCGCCAGAATATAAACCTTGAATTAATATAGGATCTCCGGAAGCTATTACTGAATTAAGATAATCATCAAATGGAGGATATGGGCCAAAGCTGCCTGCCGGATATGTTGTAGGACCAATCACTCTCAGGAAATCATTACTTGGTCCTTTTAATTTTGCAGAATCGTTTGTAGCTTCAGCTGTTAATAAACTTATCATCTCATCCGCATAAATTGAATATCCGAGAGATTCACGTGGTGTTGTTCCGCTATCACCATAAGTTTTTATAGATATCGGTACCGCAAAAGAATTTATTCCCGTAAGGTCAGCCACATCAGCAGGATTACCATTAAAAGTAATTTCGAATTTATCCCAGCGGGTATAATAGTCTGAATCAGAAGTGTTTGTAAAACTCGGTGCATCAGATCGATTACTTGTCATTGGTTTACCAAGCGAAATATAAACCACCCCGACTGTAATGCGGTCTAAAGTTATCCCGTTGCTCAACTCCGCAAAGCTGTAACATGTTGTAAGCGACAAAGCCTGACCATTGTTTGTTGCAACAAAAGGATTTCCGGATGCTGCAGTAAATATAGCATAAACTTCATTTGAATTATACTCTGAATTTTCGTTAATGAATTTCATCGTAAGAGCATACGATGCAGTTGAAACAAACAAAAGGATTAAGACTGTAGATACTGTTATTTTTAGTTTTTGAGTAAACATAAAGATTTTCCTTCTTTTGGATTAATTTGACAGTGCTGATTTATACAAGGTATTTTGTTATTCAAGTACGTCGTTTCGAACCGAAATGACAATCAACACAAAATGTCGATTGCAACCTGAATAACGCATAATTTCTTTAACCTTTTCCCTGCGTAACGGTGCGGATCTGGCGCGCTGTCAAGCGTCACTTGCATCCAACTTGTTATGATAAGGTAAAGGAACCTACTTTGGAATCATACTTTGATCGGAATTATGCAGGTTGGAAGATTTTTCTATCATTATATTGAGCATCGTTTTGTTTACCCGCGACATGCCGATGTCGCCGATCCGACTGAGGTTACGGATGGTCTCTTCAGCGGTAGCCCCGATAAAGCCCTCTGTCTGCGTGATGTCGTGGTTATTAAGCGTCATATGTGCGGACCGAATTACAGAATTTGTAGAACTTGCTACTTACAGTGCGCACCCCTCTTTTGCGCCGTCACAGAGCATTCCGCCTAAGTCACTTACAAGAGTATTCACAGCCATTGTGATTTTTGACATGTCCTTCCCGGCCTTTTGATAAACGATGGCTACAGCCGCACCAACTCCAGCAGCAATTGCGCATCGGCAGCCGATGAGGTCATTATTTCACAAGAGGAGAGGATACTATCCTTCCTCTGTTTTTTATTAACTAATTCAGAAATGTAGTAACCAACTCTGTGCAACGAATGTCCTTTTTTGCATGCGAGCAGATTCATATCGATTCCGCTTTTTATGTAATTGTAATCCGGTTGTCCGAATGGACACATCGATATAAAGGCATCTTTTTGATTTATCACAACTAATATTTGCTTTTTGTGACCGGATAAGGTTTTTCGCATGTTTGAGGATATCCTCGTTAACGCAACTCATTATCTCCATCTTCATTTCGGGGCGATGTATGAGCGCGCCGAGAACACCGGCGATTAAATTGCCTCTTTCTCCGTGGGTATTTGGAATTGCTACGGCGAAGCCGTTTTTATAAACGCCGGGGTCAATCGATATATTTATCTCAAGTATTTCACCATGAAGATGTTCCGCTGCAGCACTGGCAGCAAAAGCAACAGCAATCGGTTCTGTGCAACCTAATGCCGGGAATACATCGTGTTTAAGGATTTTGCTAAGGATTTTCAATACGGTTTTTCCTCAAATTATAACGATAACATCAAGGGTGACCTTCAGGCTGTCTCATGGATGTGTTTGTTCGCATTTATTTCACTACTGTTCGGGCGTCCGCGGACGGCACCAGAACATCACCTGCCCGAACTCATAATTGTGCATGTTGACGACGGCCAGACGACGTTCGCAGTTTTGAACAACGATGAAGAACTCTCCTTCGCTGCGATCTTCTCGGTGCAGGCCGTTTTCCGGCGGTAGTTTGTTTATCAAAATATGATCAAGGCCGTTATTGCGGATGGAGGCATTCAACTGATCCTCGGAGAGCTTGTCTGCATCAAACCAATTCATCACAGATAGATTGGCTATCTTTGCACCACGGACAGCGCGGATAATAGAACCATCAAGGGTTAACTCGCCACGACCTTCCTTGGCAAGCCAATCCTCCATTGCAACACCCGCAGGTTTCGCCTGCATTCCAACACAACGAATAACGTCGTAAACGCCGGACGGGTTCAGGAGACCAAGATTGCCGCGAAAGTCTGCGTTAGACGCAAAGTACAAACTTGGGCCGTTGCCCCAAAGATCAACAACAGTATCATTGAACGGAAGTTGGCCAAGAAATTTCTGTCCATAACGTCCTGCGGAATCTTTTTTTCGAACGAATCGCGACACGAGCGCAGCAACCTCCATGGCATGGAAGTCGGAAGCGATGCCGTTGCTAAACTGCTTAAACCGATCTTGTAGCTTGACGAAGCCATCATCAGGCATCGGCTCAGATAAGAGGTGAAGCGGGTCAGCAAACGCTTTCTCCATCTCACCTATTGCCCAGCCGCGGACCTCGCCACTACGTTTTCCTTTGCGGGGCCTCGGTTCTTGGATTCCTCGAGTCGGTAGATTTACCAGGTACTGCCGCATCCACTGCCGCTGTGTGTTGCGGCGCTGGATATCATCGGGCGAAAGCACTGAATGTGTCAAACCAACCCACAGGTGATATTGAAACGTTAGGAAGTAGTCGCGGTCGTTGAGATACATCCATTCCTCGCCACCACTGCCGAAACCGTTGCTGTAGTGGATCTTGCCAGCGGGTGCCCTATAGAGGCGATTAATACAGCGATCAATACCTTCCAATATTGCGGTGCGGGTGGGTTCGTTCAGTCGCTGTTTCAGGTGCTTGGCTGTGAATAAGGCGATTTGATCGCGCCGCCGCAACAGCTCATCCTTCGACAAAAACGAATAGCCCTTTCGTTGCATTGCAGTCAGATAACGATCAGCAATGACAGCGGCGTCTTGTTCAAACTGTGCGCTTGCGAGCCCTGACAATGCGAAGGAGATCAATGCGAATGCTATTAGGTGTTGTTTTTTCATTTTTTCCTGCGAACTATATAATTATACGATTTGTTTAATAATACTAATATAGTAAGCCAAAGATTGCAAGAAGTCAAAAAATACATTAAATTTTTTTACTTGAAAATTGGATGTTCCATGTTCGATATTGGACATTCAATTTTTTAACTTTTCTAAAACCATTTTAGAAAATGACTTTAGTCTACCAACCCAAAGCAAGATGCTTTGGTTACTATTTCGATAGCATTTGTTTCGCGGCGTCTTCCCCGCCGTTCATTAAATAAATCAACGGCTGCGGGCGGTCAACTCCTTCTACAAAAGAAGGTTTTGCCTGCCACGGTGTTCCGGAAAGAACATTTGTTAAATCCATCCAATACTGCAATCTCGCAGGTTTTAATCCCCATGTCATGTGAAGATGATTGGCTGGAGCATATTGCTTGTATTCCATCATCGACGCGTACTTCGGAACAACAAACGTGTGCGGCCATGTAGGCGTTGATGTGTTGCAAACAGCTTTGCTGAGCTTTGAAGGTAAATCAACTGTGCAGGCTTCATCCCAAAACATTGTGAACATGTTGTTGAGTGAACTGTAGGCAAGCCGGCCTGCTATACCTTCAATCCCACCGGGAGAAACGAAATTAACAGAATTTCCCGCACCCGGGAAATAATCTGTTCCTGCAAGCGGCATATTAACTTTTGACATAATATTTTTAATTGATGATCCCGGTTTTGCTGCCCAATCGAAAGACGCGCTGCCAGAATTATCACCATCAACGAGGCCTTTTTTCTCCCAGAGAGTCTTACCTTTCATAGGGATTTTCAGTTTTTTGGCAAGCGCTTTAATTTCCCACGCCTCCCAAACTTTTCTAAAGTCCATGAACAGTGGAGGATTGCCACCTGAAAGCCAGGTATAAAATAACTGAGTGAGCAATCCCTGCGTGTCAGCTTCAGTAGCGTAAGGCAACGGCGCTTTCCTGCCATTGTGGTCAAACGTTGAATTGAAAAGTGATTCCATTCCATCAGCTACCGGGAGAGGATTACCACGCATATCAGATCCCCATTCAAGCTGGCTCATAAATCCGCCACCGACAGCATTAAGATCCTCCATTAAATCGCGAACGATCAAATACATTGCAAGACTTTGATTTAATCTTTCAGAATCTTTTGGTTTAGGAAGTTGAATACGTTTGCCGAGCATAGAATCAAGCCAGCCGCGCAATGCCGCCAGTTCTTTTTTATCATAAGCTTTTTTATTCAGCATATCGGCGAGAAGTTTCATATCAAGACGTGTAATTTCAATTCCAAAAGTGTTTCGTGTTGGAATGATATGCTGCAGCGCCGTTTCCATTCCCATTGAATCGTGACCGAAAAGAACAACTCTTTTACCTTTAAGACCAACAAATGTAATTGCAGCATAACACCAATCAATAAGAGATTCCGCTGTAGATTTTGTCATTTTTGGCTTTTGACTCGTGTCTGCCCAGGTGCCTACATTTATGTGAGCAAGTTTTCCGTATTGCGCTATCGCTCCGTTTGCTGCATGAGTAAAAACAACTCCCGGTCGCGGACCACTGTTTCCGCAAGTTAAATTTATTGGCGTGTCTTTCGGAAAATGAGATAGAAGCGAGATAAGTCCAAGTTGAGGAAAAGCCCATGTGTCAGGTACACAAACAAGAACATTTACTCCATTTGCTTTAAACTGCTGCGCAACAATATCTGCCTGGCGCTCTCCGTCAACAAGTGTTGACGCCCAAACAATTTGAGGTTGTTCGTCATTTGGCAAAGAAATATTTTTTGCAATAATATCAGCTGCCATTTCAACAATATTTGCCGCACGTGAGCGGGCATCTTTATCTATTCTCGGGTCACAAGTCGCGAAAACACCGATAACGGGAGTTGAAGGCGAATAATTTTTAACTGCAGATAATTTGATTGCTTTTCCCATTTTCTATTCTCCTAATATATTTTTGTAGTTGGTTCTTTTTATAATTATGTTAGTTGAAAACATATTTTTTACATTGCAATAATTTCTTTTTTGAACGGAAGTCTATTAATAGACAGCTGGTTCATTGCCAATTTACCGGACGCATTATCAATATCAATACCAACAATATTCCCATCAACATCGTAATCAATAACTACACCTTCAGTAACTTCAACACTGTCTGCGCTTTCTTTTTCTGATAAATCAATATATAACGAATCTGTATCAGGATAATAATTAAGTTTCATTTTTAAATCTCCTATCAGGAAAAATGTTATGTATAGTCGTTTTATTTTCAAGTGTTACAACACGAAAAACTTTATTTTTAAATTCAGGAATTCTACCCCAAAATCTATACCTATTATTTTCTTGTTTTTCTACTTTAATTGGATTTTCAATTATTTGAACACACCATTTCTTAGAAATATACGGACGTTTTCGCATAACTTCATTCAAAAAATATTGTGTGTATTTATAGGTCGCCATTTACTTTTTAATCAAGATTCTTTCTCTTTTTAATTCGTGTAAATTAGTGTA
>JAUVKG010000352.1 GCA_030596365.1 Chlamydiota bacterium
ATGCGGTAAATGCGAAGAAGTATGCACCCAGCATCTTAATATAATTGAACGCCTTGAAGAAATGACGAAATGGGACATTTTAATCGGTAATCGGTAATCGGTATTCGGTATTCGGTATTCGGTATTCAGGTGTCAGGTGTCAGGTGTCAGGTGTCAGAGGACAGAGGACAGAGGTCAGTAGGGGCATCCCTTGTGGTTGCCCTATTCAGAGGACAGAGACCAGCCGCCGAATGCAGAAATGTCACGAAGCACAGCGAGTAAATTGTCATCCACCATAACAAACAACGAAGATAACATACCCCGCCCTGCGGGCACCCCTCTCTAGAGGGGAATAACGAATGACAAATAACGGACCACGGACCACGGATTACGGACAACGGACAACGGACCACGGACAACGGATTACGAAACTATAACAAAAAAGGATTATCTTAAAATATGGAAAACACCCAAAATACTGAACGGGAAGCTAAAGCGAAGAAATATGACAAACTGCACAACTGGCTTTTTCTTGTAGATCTTATCATAATGATAATTTTACTTGGTGGAATAATGGTAGGTGGAGAAAACGGGCTTTCATTCAAACTACAAAATTTTGTTGAAAAATATGTTGGTAAAAATCAATGGTTTGTTACCGCAGGTTATGTTGCAGTATTACTAACTATTTATTCATTAATTATGCTTCCATATTCTTGGTGGAAAGGATTTTATCTTGAGCATAAATACGAATTGAGCAATCAAACTTTTTTAAATTGGATTTGGGATGAAATAACATCTTTCGCGTTAAGTCTGCTGCTCGGAATAATTGTCTTTGAAATATTTTACGCTTTGATGCGGGGCGCCGGTTCTTACTGGTGGGTATGGGCTGCCTGTGCGTGGATTATTTTGCAAGTTATTCTCGGAATGCTTTTTCCCGTGCTTATTCTGCCGCTTTTCTATAAAACCGGTCCGCTTGAGCGCCCTGATTTACAGGAAAAGCTTGAGGAGCTTGCTAAGAAAGCCGGTGTAAGTGTTCTTGGTATGTATCGCCTTGATATGTCGGAAAAAACTAAAAAAGCCAATGCTATGATGGCGGGATTCGGTAAAACTAAACGTATTCTCCTGGGCGATACTTTGCTCGATAAATTTACAGACGGTGAAGTGGTTTCAGTTCTCGCTCATGAATTCGGACATTTTTTCCATAAACATATTTGGCAGCTGATGGTTATTGCTTCACTTCTCGCTTTTGGCGGAATGTGGCTGGCGGATAAAATTATATACAAGTTTGCTTCAATTTTAAATATTGGCGGCACGCAGATTGCAGATATTGCAACATTACCGCTTTTGCTTTTCGCTTTGACTTTATTTGGGTTGATTACTATGCCGATAACAAATATTATTTCACGATATTTTGAAAGGCAGGCGGATATGTACGCGCTAAAATCTACAAATGATGTTGGAAGTTTTATCAGCGCTATGGAACGCCTTGCCGACCAGAATTTATCTAATCGCGAGCCGCATCCTGCGATAGAATTTTTAATGCACAGTCATCCAAGTATTGCGAAGAGGGTAAAATTCGCGAAAAAATATGAGGAGACAATGGATGTTTAATAAAAATTGACCTAATTTCTAATTGACCTAATTGACCTAAAAAATGTCCAATGTCAAATAACCAATATCCAAATAAGAAGTAACCGGTTAAATAAAAGTTTTTTATTTTTTCGATTTCACTTCGCTCGCTTTCAGCTCTTGATTTTAAAATTTTTATATGATATAATAACATTGTAAAACAAAAACAACCTTTTGCATTTTACTATGTTAATAAAACGTGAAATAACTTCGGAATTGATAAATTCCCTTAAGGAATTTCCAGTCGTTGCCCTTATTGGACCGCGACAGTCGGGAAAAACCACTCTTGCCAAATTCATTTTGGACAAAACGCCTGGCGCAGTTTATCTTGATCTTGAACTCCCAAGCGATAAACGTAAACTTTCCGAACCGGAACTTTACCTTTCGCGTTTAACCGATAAGCTTGTAATAATAGATGAAATACAACTTTATCCTGAACTTTTTCCATTACTGCGTGCGCTTGTTGACCAAAACAGGAAATCCGGTAGGTTTCTATTGCTGGGTTCCGCTTCAAAAGATTTGTTGCGGCAAAGTAGTGAATCGTTGGCAGGTCGTATTTCATATTTGGAACTCCATCCTTTTGACTGGAGAGAGATAGGTGATGAAACAGACATTGAAACACATTGGTGGCGCGGCGGCTATCCTTTATCTTTGCTTAGTCGCAGCGATGCTCAAAGCAGTCGCTGGTTGCGGGCTTTTTTAAAGACACATCTTGAACGTGATATACCTTCATTTGGTTTAAGAATACCGGTGCCGGAATTAAAAAGATTTTGGCAAATGATTGCACATTTACATGGACAGCAATGGCACACGCAAAAATTAGCAACAAGTTTAAG
The DNA here is from genome assembly GCA_030596365.1 of Chlamydiota bacterium. GTDB lineage: Bacteria > Auribacterota > UBA3054 > UBA3054 > B51-G9 > B51-G9. Next base: position 2,445 of record JAUVKG010000352.1, read on the forward strand.
TTTAAGCTCGCCAACAATATTACGTTACCGCCAGATACTTGAAGATTTATTTTTGTTAAGAACGCTAAAACCATGGCATACGAATTTAAAAAAACGGCTTGTAAAATCTCCAAAAGTTTATATTCGTGATTCAGGATTGTTGCACTCGCTGCTTGAATTGCCAAACAGGGAAGCTCTATTCGGTCATCCTGTTGTTGGCTTTTCCTGGGAGGGATACGTAATTGAACAAATCTCCGCTGCAACGAAACATAAATATGAACTTTATTATTGGCGAAGCCAGGCAGGCGCAGAAGCTGACCTGCTTCTTGTGCAAGGTAATGAAGTATGTTATACTGTAGAAATAAAATACTCAAAATCTCCAACAATAAACAGAGGGTTTAGCGAAGTAAGACGCGATGTTGGTTATCCACCCGGATACGTTATTTATTATGGAGATGATCAATTTCCATTAAGAAAAGATGTTGATGCTATATCATTAACAAAATTTATTAACTTACTAAAACTGTAATTCTATGATTAAAGCTTTAAGAGGTACTTACGATATTTTACCGCCGGATACAACTCTCTGGCAAAAAGTCGAACAAAAAACACGTGACACTTTCTCCTCATACGGTTACGGAGAAATTCGTACGCCTATATTTGAACGCACTGAACTTTTTACGCGCTCAATTGGCGAAGCAACCGATATAGTGGAAAAGGAAATGTACACTTTCCAGGATAGAAAAAATCGATCGTGTTCTCTTCGCCCTGAAGAGACAGCTTGTGTTGTGAGAGCGTGTCTTGAGCACAAGCTTCTCAATCAGCAGGGGAAAATATTAAAGTTTTTTTATATCGGGCCTATGTTCAGATACGATCGTCCTCAGGCAGGTCGGCAGAGGCAGTTCAATCAGGTTGGTGTGGAATTATTCGGTTCATACAGTCCGCTTGCCGATGCTGAAGTAATAACGATGATGGTACGATTTTTTGAATCGCTTGGTTTAAAGAATGTGAGTGTGAATATAAATTCTCTTGGCGATAAGGAGAGTATGGAGAATTACAAAAGTGAACTTAAAAACTTTTTGCAGGCCAAACTTGATGAGTTATGTCCGGACTGCAAGCGCAGATTTGAGAAAAATATTCTCCGTCTGTTGGATTG
>JAUVKG010000354.1 GCA_030596365.1 Chlamydiota bacterium
CGCTCGCGCCGACACGTGTGAAAATTCTGTCAACTACGCCGATGGTTGCTGATTCAGCCGGAATAAAACTTCCCATCTGAGCCATGATAGTTAAAATCGCTACCTGGCGAATGTATGTAGATTTTCCTGACATGTTCGGGCCGGTAAGAATAATTATTTGTGAGTCATTTGTGTTTAATTTACAGTCGTTCGGCACAAATTGCCGGCTTGGCAGCAGGAGTTCTACAACCGGATGTCTGCCGGCAATTATTTCAAATTTATCAGAATCATTAATAACCGGTTTGCAAAAATTTCTTTGCAAAGCAATCCAGGCAAGATTTTGCAAAACGTCAAATTCCGCGATTGCGTTGGCAAGTTTTAACAACTCGGAATTCTCGGTTGCAACGCGCAGTCTAAGCTGCTGAAAGAGATCAAATTCGAGCTGCTTAGATTTTTCCTCGGCGTTGAGAATTCTTGACTCCATTTCTTTTAAATCCTGCGTGATAAATCGCTCGCCGTTTGCAATTGTCTGTTTTCTGATATAGTCTTCTGGAACGAGATGAAGATTAGGTTTTGTTACCTCAATGTAATAACCGAACACTTTATTGAAGCCAACTTTGAGCGATCTGATTCCGGTACGTTCAGATTCAGAAATTTGAAGTTTTGCAATCCAATTCTTACCGTTTTTTGATAATGATCTCAGTTCGTCAAGTTCTTCATTATAGCCTTCTTTAATAATTCCGCCGTCTTGTAATTTTAATGGCGGGTCATCAACAACTGCTGTTTCAAGCAAACTTTTCAATTCCGGAAGTTCAGTCAAATTATTTTTTATTTCCGTTAGCAGGGAAGTGGAAGTAGAATTTTCAGCTTCCTCAGGTAATAAATAACGGGAACTTTCTAACGCGATTATTTCTTCAGCTTGTTCACGAAGAATTGGTACTGCTTGTAAACTCGAACGTAACGATGATAAATCCCTGGGATTACCATAACCTGTGGATAACCGGCTTGTAAGACGTTCAATGTCAGCGACAGTGCGAAAAGTTTCCTGAACTGCCTGAATGGTATTCTGTGCTAATGAGATTGATTCGACAGCGTTATGTCGTTTGTTAATTCTTTCTATATCAACAAGCGGCGCGTTAATCCAATTGCGCAACATTCGCGCGCCCATTGTAGTAACTGTATTATCTAAAGCTTCAAGTAAAGTTCCTTTTGCAGAACCATCGCGCATCGAGCGTGTTAATTCGAGGTTTCGCGCTGAAACATTATCAAGCACAAGATGATTATGCCTGTTAAAAACATGGAGAGAACGAATGTGACTTAATGATGCTTCCGGAAGATTTTCCTGAACATATTTCATTGCCGCACCCGCTGCAGAAATAGCGAAAGTTAAATTTTCACATCCGAATCCTTCAAGTGACAAAACGTTAAAATGATTAAGTAAAATATTTTTGCCGTCATCAAAATATAAACTGTCTAGTTGGACGACAAGTGCGGATTCATCATCGAGATTATTTTGGAGTTGTTCGAGTGATAAATAATCCGGAACAACAATTTCTGCCGGTTGAATTCTTGTTAATTCCTGTTTTAACGAATCAAAATCCTGAAGCTCTGTTAATTCAAAAGCTCCGGTTGTAATGTCAATTACGGCAAGACCTATTTTATTATCATTTTTTGGACGAACATAAATCGAAACAAGAAAATTATTAGCACGGTCGGGGAGTTGACGTTCGTTAAAAGTTGTTGATGGCGTAATAACTCGAACGACCTGTCTTTTAACAATACCTTTAGCTTTTTTTGGATCTTCAACCTGTTCGCAGATAGCGATTCTTTTTTTGAACTGTAGAAGTTTTGAAATATATGCTTCTGCAGCGTGATATGGTATCCCGCACATAGGGATATTATTTTTTTTATCGCGCCGGGTGAGTGTTAAATTGAGCAGACGAGAAGCTTCAATTGCGTCATCCTGAAACATCTCATAAAAATCCCCCATCCTAAAAAAGAGTATTGAATTGGGATATTCTTTTTTTGCGGCATTGTACTGCCGCATCATCGGGGTTTCTTTTGGGGTTATGGTGGTACTCATTATATTTTATGATTATGCCGTGCCGGTTTATGATAATTTGCAGGCACGGCTGAGGAAATTTGACCTTATAGGTCAAATTAATTTTCCAGCATTTTGCAAATTGATTCTCGTTAAAAATAAATATTAAGTCAAAATGATTTTGTAAGTAAATTGTCCTATTATTAATCGTTTCAATTCTTCTGCAAGCAAGATGCTTGCATTACTTTATAATTGTTGAAAAAGCCACGCGTATGTGTAATGGTTTGATTTTGTATCCCAGGCGTGAACCTGCGCGGTATAAATTCCCGGTTCAACCGGTTTATTAAAAGAATGAGATAACATTCGTGTCTCTCCATTCCATAATACATCATTAGTTTTTTTCCATTTCCAATACATTTTTAATTTTGTGTAACACAAATCATTTACTTCCGGCAGAATAGTAGAAAAATTTTCCGTAGGGGTCACACAAATTTCACCATCAAATGGCTCTGTATTTTGAAAAACAATCGGCAATAAAGATAATTTGTATTTAAGCTTTTTTTCAGTTGTCCACGGAGCAATAATGTATCTTCCAATTTTGAAAAGTGGCGATTCAATGGTATTAGGTGCCGGATTAACAGTAACGCCGGAAATAAAACCTGTTTTTTTTAATATCGCAATGAGGTTAGTATTGTAATATCCATAAGGATAGCAAAAATGTTTTACGGTAGAGCCGATATTTTTTTCAATAGTTTTTTTCGCACCGGATGTTTCTCTGATCAATCTCGCGTTATACCTTTCTTTATTTTCCGTCTTAAACGGCTTTGCAAGATTGCTGTGCGTTGAAGAATGGCAACCTACATTATGCCCTTGATTAACAAGGTTTTGAAGTTGATTATAAGTCATAGTAGAGCGATTCCCGATAACATCTGTATAAGCATAAAAAGTGGCTTTATATCCGAATTCATTTAAAACAGGCAACGCATTTTTGTATTGGCTTTTCCATGCGTCATCAAAAGTAATTAAGATTGGTTTCTCAGGCAGTTCTCGGCCATCCAAAACCGCATCGCACCATTGATCCATTGTAATAGGATTGTAATGGTTATCGGAAAGAAACTGCATGTGCCGGCGGAAAAGTTCCGGCGTTACAGTCATATCGTTTTTAACCGCGAGGGAAACCCTGTGATAAGCAATAACCGGTAAGACTGTATTTGCTATTTCCTGAGTAATTATTACCGGAGAATTTATCAGTTTTGTTTCGGATATAACATTATCTTCATGAGAACATGAAACGCATAAAAGCAAGAAAATAAAAATTATAAAAGATAAATATTTCAAGGTTCGCGAAGCGCCCCGCGAATGCCGGGGTAAGGTTTCAAGGTTACAAGGTCAAAAGGTTTTAAGGTCGTAAGGTCGTAAGGTCGTAAGGTCGTAAGGTCGTAATGTCATAAGGTCTGAAGGTCGATAATCATTTTCAACTTTCAACTTTCAACTATTAACTATTAACCCCGCCTATGGCTGGGCAAGCTATTAACTAATAACTAATAACTA
>JAUVKG010000308.1 GCA_030596365.1 Chlamydiota bacterium
ATTTTTTGGTTATCTGTCAAATATTGTTCGTAACTAGTAGTTCTCTTACTCCCCTCCAGATTTATGAGGGGTGCCCAAAGGGCGGGGTCGTTCTTCACTTGGAAATTGATTGTTTCTTCCCCGAGACTCACTTTATGAGTCGCGGGACAAGTTGTTGATTATGACCATGAGTACATGTTACTTCGTTAGGAATATTTAATTCGTCCTTTGCGAATCCCCTTTTACATGGGATTTTCAATCTACCATTATTATAATAAAAAAGATGATTTTTGTCTATTCTTAAAAATAATCAATAATAAATAAAAATTAATAAATAAAAACGGTTCAGGCACTAAATTTATCCACTGATTGGTTATGTAGCTGCCGTCGAGAACATCTCGATACCGAAAATATACTATGTTAGTCCCTTCGGTCGGTAAAATATAATCAAAAGAAGGCGCATAAATATTTGTAACACATGGCGAAAAAGCAGGGTTATCAGCAACATCAACCCATGTCGCACTATAAGTTAAATTTGTAATTGTTACATTAGCAAATAAAGTCGTAGTCGCGCCGTTGTTTATCAAAACAAAAACATTTGACGGTGCGGGGTCAAGCGTATTGACAAGAGTATCCGGCGAGAGCCCAAAACCTGTACCTGCGAAAGTCAAAGAATTTAAAATTATCGTGAAAAGAGTCGCGAACAACCAACTTGTTTTTTTAATTTTTATGTTTTTCATTTTTCTTAAACAATAATTTTTCTTTACTAATATCCAAATAATTATCTTCCGAAATAACGCTTCTGCCTAATTCTTTTTCTGTTTCTTTTCTGGCATTACCGGCCACGCCACCTCCACTCCGGGCAACCTTTTTATTTTGCGGCATTCCTGCCGGTTTTTCTTTTTTAGATATTTCCGTAGTAACTTTTTCGCCAAGCATAGAAAAAATAAGTTCTAAATCCGTCATATTATCCCGTAAATTTTTATTGTACAATTCCTTCTGTGTTTGTGCAATCAGTTGCTCTCTTTTTTCCATCTGGCGCTTCCAATTTCAACTGTCGACAAATTGTCGACAGTTCAATTTTATTTTTCATTTCTATTTGCTTTATAATTTTTATTCCGCTCAATTAAATTGTCTTCAGTTCCGGAACTATGCTGATAATTCTTCCCAATTGAGTACAATCGGGAAGCGCAGTAAATGGCTCGCCGATTTCGTTAAGTTTTTGAGCGAGCCTTTATTCCTGCACTCCAAATGCTAAAGTTTAAAAAACGTGCATGGTACATCATTTTCTCGCTTTTATTTTCCACCCTTTTTTATTAAATAATTTTTGCACTTCATCATTGATAAATTCAAAATAATCTTTATTCTCTATTTTAGCCTGTTTTAACAATCGGCTTTGTGCTTTATATTTTTCTTCTAATAATTCGTTTGTGTACATTTTTACCTCTCTGTAAATAATTCCAATGGTGTTGTGATTTCCGGCGTGAATAAATCAAGTTTAGAATTAATGATTTTTATATGTTGTTTTTTATTGGCATTAGCAAGATGATTGCAATTCCAAGTAAGTAAATAGTCCATTTTATAATAAGAAGCATAAGCAAGATGAATTGCATCTCCTAAAATTTCATTTGGCATTAATTTGTTTTTTATATAAAACAAAGCTATATCTTTTATCGCTTTTTCTGTCTGTAATTGTTTGATGTTATGAATAAAATCTAAAATTTCTGTTTTTCGCGGATAATTACCACTATTCAATTCTGCTATAGTTTCTACCGAAATAAAAATGTTGAAATTTTGGCTTTCTTCTTCCCACCACTCTTTTGTTATATCACATGGATATTTCAACTCTTTTCTTTCATCAAAAAGATAGCTTGGAATAGTAGTATCAAGATAAATAGTTTTTTTCAATCGACACATATTGTTGACTCCAATCGACATTTTATGTTTTGTTCTATTTTATTTTTCTTTTTTCTTTTCTACAAATATTACGTCCCTAATAGGACTTTCCCATCGCGAAGTTAAAAGAACGTGCGAGGTACACCGGCATATTTCTGCAAATAACAAACTTCAAAACTCAAATTTCAAATAAATTACAAATGAAGAAAATTCAAAATTCAAAACTGTTATTGTAACACTCTCCGTTTTCTTATTCCCCCTTTCTTAAAGGGGGTTAGGGGGATTTTTTCTTCTTTTGTTTTTTGTTATTTTCTTCCGGTTAGTGAGCTTGTCGAACTATCGCATCGAGAGCAACAGTCGCCGCTCCGCGCGCCTGTTGCTCTCGATGCTTGCATTAGGTCGCCGGGGACGGCGCCCCTCCAACTTCGCCGTCCCGGCGACCCGATGCCCTCAAGGACACACGCACCGGAAGCCTATGCCGTAGCGGCTGCCCGATGGCGGGGTGCCGTGGCGATAGGCGCACCGCGTGTTGCCGGTGTTGTAGCGCCAACCGCCGCCGCGCCCCACGCGGTTGGAGCCAGTTGAAGGTCCACGAGTGTTCGCATTAGTTGCCCCCGCCTGCGAATACCAATTTTCTAAATACCAATCGTTATTCCATTCCCAAACAGTCCCCGCCATGTCGTAAAGGCCATAATCATTCGCGGCAAAATATCCCTCCGGACTTGTGTAAGGATAAGTTCCCGTAACAAATGCTGAATTATATCCCGCATTTGTGGCATGATCATAAGAAAAATATGGAGAACCGCCGATCCAATAACTCCAATAATTCGCCCTGGCGTGCGTGATGATATTCGTATCCGACCATGGAAACCGCGTGCCGGGCACGCCTCCGCGCGCGGCTTTTTCCCATTCGGCCTCCGTTGGCAGCCGGTAACCGTTCGCATTCCAATTGCAGCTCCAGTTTGTAAACATAATGCACCTTTCCAATCCTGCCATGTCGCTTTTGTAATTGCAATAAGCCTGCGAACCATACCAAGTAACTTCTATGCAGGGATAATTAGTTTTCCCTGCGTCAACAACAAAAGTATTGTTATTAGAAAAACTTATCTGACAATTTTCAGAAGAATCCAAATCAAGAAGTTCCTGCTGATTGCCTTCTAAGTTTGTCGCCGTAGCGACTGTCGCGGTAATTTTCCCGTTGTCAAAAGCCCATTGCATAACTTCCCGCATTTTCTCGTTAGAAACTTCGTACTTGTCCATATAAAAAGCGTCAGTATAAACATCGTGCAGCGGAAGTTCATCAGAATTTACTTCGCCAAAAGTATCGCCCATTTGGAAAGTACCTGCCGGGATAAGCGCCATTCCCGGCGGAACAACGGAATCATTAGCAGTAACTTTGAACCTTAGATTAGAAGAATAGTTCCAGTTCCAGTCGGCACCTGCGTCCCAGACAATTTGTTTATTCTCGCCAGTTGCGATACCTGAACCCACATCTCCTGAAAAGTTTGCGGCGGTCAGGTCAAAACTCGCTCCGGAATTAGTGGACATAGCGATAGAAACCGATTGAGTATCTCCATCGGCGTCAAAAACATCGTAAAAGATAGAAACGAGTTTTGTGGAAGATTGTTGCGCAGCGGTAACATTAGTAACAACCGGATCAGCAGCATGGACAGCAAATGCGAACAGAAAAATGACAGCAAATAGTGTAGAGACGCACGGACGTGCGTCTAATAGTAATCGTTTAAATAAAGTTTCCATATTTTTGATTGCTTGAAATTAAAAAAGATTTTTGCACAGGAATTTGGTGTATAACAATTAACCCCGCCTACGGCTGGGCAAGCTATTATCCACTAACTAATCTTATTAATTTCCATAAGCTGTGTAAGAAGATTTTCTAATTCACCTAGCGGCCATGAATTTGCTCCGTCACAAAGAGCGTTTTCCGGCGAAGGATGTACTTCCATAAAAACTGCGTCAACCCCTGCCGCTACTGCCGCTTTGGAAAGCAGTGGAACAAAACGGCGTTCTCCGCCACTTGATGTTCCCTGCCCACCCGGAATTTGAACTGAGTGCGTTGCATCAAAAACTACCGGAGTTCCCATTTCTTTCATTATAT
>JAUVKG010000286.1 GCA_030596365.1 Chlamydiota bacterium
ACATTCAGTCCGCCTTCAGTTGTAAGTTCTTCTCTTTTTTCCGGAACAAGGCACGCGCATTGCGGTTTATATTCGAGAGCTTTCTCAACCACATCCTTTGCAACCGCCATTTCAAGGTTCAGCTTAGTGTTAATTGTTTCCATAAGCAAAATAACATCGCGCTCCTGAATATGGCGTCTGTCTTCGCGAAGATGAACGGTTATTCCATCCGCGCCGGCCATTTCAGCAATTGCGGCTGCTTTAACGGGATCGGGAAAAATTGCTTTCCTAACCTCTCGCAGCGTTGCTACATGATCAATATTAACACCGAGTTTCATTTTACTATTTCTCTATTTTCACTATTTTCTATGTTATAGGGATTGGTATTATACAAAAAAGTCTAAAATTATGCAATGTCGTGCCGTTTTTTGATAAATTTTAGGCACTCGGAGGAAATTCATCTCTTCGCGATGAATTTAAAATTTATTCTGACATTGATTTTGTTGATAATTGTTTTGCAGAAGATATTTTAACCACACCTGCCATGCCGCCGCTAAAGAGGATAAACTTTAGCATAGAAGACTCGAAGAACTCTAAGCATTATTTTTTGGGTTTAACAAATAAGAATAATATATATATTGAGGAAATAATTAAATAGACTACAAAAGAAACCCAACCGGCAAAAGCAGCCTTAATATATATTTTTTTTTCAGATTCTTTTGCTTTCCAGAGATTCTTAAAACGATTTAAATCATTTGTGTTAATGGTTTCTGTCTGCATAAACTTTTGTGTCGTTACTGCAGAGGTTCTTTGTAATTTATTATAAATTGGTTTTAGATAAAGAGCCGAAGAAAATATTACAATAAGAATTGTAATGTTAATTATAAGTAAATTTGTAAAATTAGTGTCTAAACATTTTTTATTTTTAATTAAGGTTCTTATGTTTTCTTATGTTCCTTATGTGGTTAAATTTTATTTTCTTTCAGAGTGCCTTTTCTCCCTCTATACAAAAATTTCTGATTTAACTATAATCTGTAATTGAATTATATACATTAAAAATTAACATTTGATTTTATGAAACTGAATAAAGAAGATATAGTTGAACTTGAAATTACAGATATTGCTTTCGGCGGAGATGGTGTTGGCAGAATTGACGAATGCGTCATTTTTGTTCCGTTTACAATTACCGGCGAAGTCGTTAAGGCAGAGATTATCCGCCGTAAAAAAAGATTTTATTTTGCGAAATTAATCGATATAATTAAACCTGCCGATAAACGCGTTGAACCTTTTTGTAAATATTATCAATCTTGCGGCGGATGCCAGTATCAACACATTGATTATACACATCAACTACGCGCGCTTGAAAAACAGTTGCGGGATATTATGACCCGTCTTGGAGGTTTTGATGATTCTCTCACGATTCTTCCAATGATTCCTTCAAAAAACACTACGGGGTATCGTAATAGAATTGATCTTCATCCACGCGATGATGATGAATATGGTTTTTGTGCAAAAGGAAGCCGGCCGCGGGAAATTTTTTCATTAGAGAAATGTCATCTTTTTGAGCTGCAGGATAATTTCTCAAAATTTCCGCTTAGAAGTCCCGGAAAACTTCTTGTTGTCAGAACTCATTCTGGAAAACCTTACTGCTATTTTAAAGATGATCATAATATTGTTTGTTCAGGTCCTTATGATTTGGAGACCATGACAGAAATCAAGGATGAAAGTGTTTATTATGAAGTAAATGGCAAAAAGTTTTTCAGTCCTTATTCCGGCTTTTTTCAAGTCAATAAATTCATTTTACCTGACCTGATTCAGATAATAACCGATTTCGCCGCGCCAAAAAAATCAGATGTACTGGCTGATGTTTATTGCGGTGTTGGCGTGTTCGGACTCATGATGGCAGATAAAGTTAAACAGGTTTACGGAGTTGAATCACTTAAACAAAGCATTGTTTACGCGAAACGTAATGCTGTTGAAATGAAAATTGATAATGCGGAATTTACAGCCGAAACTGCTGAAATTTATCTCCGCAGGTTTGTTGATCAATCGGTAAAAATTGACGTTTGCATTGTTGATCCTCCGCGTAACGGATTAACTAACAAAGTTGTTTCTTCGATAAAAAAAATCAAGCCGCCAAGGCTTGTTTATGTTTCGTGCGGACCGGCTACATTCGCGCGTGACGCGAGAAAATTTGTTGACGCGGGTTACACGCTTGAGAAGATACAGCCGCTCGATCTTTTTCCGCACACCAAACATTTTGAACTTGTGGCATTATTTTCATTTAATGAAAATAGTTAATGGTTATGAACGCAAAGCGTTACTTCGTTAGCGTTAATAGTTAATAGGGATCAAATAACGAACAAACCACCCCGCCCGCCTCGGCGCGTTTTCATCCCTGCGGGCACCCCTCCTAAAACAGGAGGGGAGTTATCGAATATCGAACACCGAACACGGAATACCGAACACCGAACATCGCCCCGCATCCTTGGGTGCTTCGCGAACACCCAAGGATGAAATAAATACTAAATTCATTCCGATTAATCGGAATGAATTTCCTGACACCGAATAACTATTAACTATTAACTAATAACTATTAACGACTAAATGTCAAAAGAAAAAAAACATGTCGCTTATTCCTTAGCTGAGGAAAAGATGAATTTTATCACTCATCTTGTCGGCGCCGCTTTAAGCGTAGTTGGACTTGCAGTGTTGATATTTCTTTCTGTTCGTGAACACAATTTACGAATGTTTGTCAGTTTTACAGCTTACGGATTATCCATGTTGACACTTTATATTTCCTCAACATTGTATCATTCTGGTTTTTCTCCAAAGATTCGTCATTTTTTCAGAATTGCCGATCATTGTTCGATTTATCTTTTAATTGCAGGCACTTACACGCCAATCGCCCTCATCGGACTTGGCGGCAGAACCGGTTGGACGCTTGCTATAATCATCTGGTCGATTGCATTAATAGGCATAACATATAAATCGATGTTTGTACATAAGTACAATTTTATTTCCACCATTGTTTATCTTATGATGAGTTGGATGTGTATTGTTTTTGCAAAACAATTGATTGCACAGCTCCCGCGTGAGACATTGATTTGGCTTTTGATTGGCGGATTTTTTTACACAACGGGCATCATTTTTTACTTATGGCATAAACTACATCATCATCACGGAATTTGGCATATATTTGTTTTATGCGGCAGCGTTTCACATTTTGTGAGTATACTTTATTTGGTGTAATAATTGATAACATGGGAGATATGGGAATTATGGGAGTTATGTTTCCAAGAATTCAATCCGCCTCGGCGGATCTTTGACATCCAATAATAAAAATATGCACTAAAACTAGCAATGAATAAACTATGAAATCAAATTGAGTTTGAAAAACTCAATTTAATCCAATAATCCAATAATCCATCAATCCCATGAATACCAAAAATACTTTTTCTGTAAACGAATATCTGTACGGATTTAATCCTGTTTTTGAGGCAATAAGATCCGGTAGAAGAAAATTTATCAGTGCTTTTATAAATCAAAGCCTGTCAAGTAACAAACGAATTGAAAAGTTTGTAAAATTATGCAAACAAAATAATATTCCTGTGGAATCTGTCGATAAAGGGGAATTAATTCAACTCTGCAATTCACGTGATAATCAGGGAGTTGTTCTTTACTGTTCACATTATCCATACATCTCTTTTGAAAAAACTTTGGAAAGCGATAGACTTCTACTGATAGATAATGTTGAAGATCCGCATAATGTCGGCGCGATTCTTCGCAGCGCGGAAATTTTCGGCTTTAAAAATGTTTTACTGCCAAGAAAAGGCGTGCCGGATGTTTATCCATCGGTTGTCAAAGTCTCCTCCGGAGCAACTGAATTTATGAATATTACAAAAGAACATTTTGCTAACAGTTATGCAAAAAAAGCAAAGGAAGACGGGTACTCTATTGTAGTTCTTGACGCAAAAGGCGATGTGGAAATTGATAATTTACCGGATAGCGCGACAAAAAAAATGCTGCTTGTAATTGGCGGAGAAGACAAATCTGTAGGTCAATTTATTATCAACATGGCTGATTATATTGTGAAAATAAATCAGTTGGGTAAAATTAACTCCCTGAACGCATCGGTTGCTGCAGGAGTGGCTATGTTTGCTTTGAGCGGGAAGTGATCCGTGATCCGTGGCCCGTGGTCCGTGGTCCGTAATCCGTGGTCGGTATTTGATTTCTAAAATCAAAATGAATAAACCACCCCGCCCTTCGGGCACCCCTCCTAAAACAGGAGGGGAGTTATGTTGATTGATTTACAGCAATTTAGGACGCTGGGG
>JAUVKG010000003.1 GCA_030596365.1 Chlamydiota bacterium
ACAATGCCGGCGCCGGTGTATGGACTAACCACAACGCGATTCACGCTTGGGTTAATTATATAAACATTGATAAACCTTTTGGTGAGCAAGGAGATGTAGCTGTTGCCGATGCTGATTATTTTAACGCTGAGATAGACACAAGTTTAATCACCCCTCCACTTGATTTATCCAATCACTCTTATATTGTTTTATATTATGATACTGTTTATAACGACGCACACTGGCTTGATGATTATGCAGATGTTGATGTCAGTACAAATAACGGTTCCTCCTGGATAAATGTCCTTCACTGGGAAGGTGAAAGTCAACGCAAATATGGTCCGGGAACAAATATAACAATTAATATCTCCGTGGCTGCAGGCTGTCCGAATGCTCTCATTCGTTTTCATTATTTCGGTCCCGGAGATTACTGGTGGGAAATTGACAATGTAGTTATTCTTGCCGATACAATCGACCCGACAGAATTCAAAGCCGAAGGAGCCACGAAAACACAAATTGATCTGTCATGGATAACTAACGAAATCGGCGACGAAGTTATTATTGCGAGAAATCTGGCTGACAGTATCGGCACTCCGGCAGACGGTACATTTTACGGTGTAGGAAATAACATTGGAAGCGGGTCGGTTATATATAAAGGCAATGAAGCCGGATATTACGATTCTAATTTTATTTTTGAAGCTACGGAATATTTTTACAAAATATGGTCGGTAAATTCTAAAACGCAATATTCAGAAGGAGTTTCCGCAAGTGCTTCTTCATGTGTTGGAACTTTTCCATATATAGAATCTTTCGAATCAGGTTTCGGTGTATGGCAGCATGTCGTTGATAACGACTTTGACTGGAAAAGACGAAGTGGAACCACTCCTTCTTCCTCAACCGGTCCGGCCGGCGGCGCCAACGGCAGCGACTATTATATTTATACTGAAGCAACTAATCCCGGCAGTCCCAACAAAACTTTTTTAATTGAAGCTTCTTTTGATTTTATTACATCACCAAATCCTGAACTTGCATTCTTTTATCACATGTATGGAGAATATATGGGCAATTTGATTGTTGATGTCTGCGACGAGTCAGGCAACTGGCATTCCAACATCTGGGAAATATCAGGTGAGCAGCAAATTTCTTATTCGGATCCCTGGAAACAAACAACAGTCGAAATGCAGCAATTCGGAGGACAATCTCCTGTGAAAATCAGATTCAGAGGAGTTACCGGCGATGACTATCATAGCGACATGGCTGTCGATTATATTACTATAACAAACCGGCCGGGCGGATTGTTTTTTACTCCGCCTTCGCAAAGCGGAAGCGGACATCTCGGCACTACTGTCCAATACGACATCAACGCTTTAAACCTTACGGGCGGCGATTCTGATTTTAATTTAACATACACAGGTTTTGGTGGCGGTGCAGGCTGGAACGAAACCGGTCCCGCAAATACAGGATTTTTAAATTATCGCACTTCCACAAATATTACTGTAAACGTAACTGTCGATCCGAACGCGGCCGCTTGGGAAGCGCACACATCAATTGTAACTTCAGTTTCAACAGACGGAATTTTTACAAACAGCTCCACAATAATTACTAAATGCGATTGGAATTACGATATTTATTTTGAAAATTTCAACAAAGAATTTACATGGCCGGAAGGCTGGACAAATTATCATCTTGGACAGGTAGTTGAAGGCTGGTTTCACGGAATTGATAGATACCTGTTGCTTTGGGCTCCTGCGCACGACCCGGCTTACGGAGCGACTAACTGGTTTGTTTCCCCACCTATTGACTTTGGTACTGAAGCAAATCAAATCTATCTTGGCTTCTACTTTGCCCATGATTCCACTGTCCCCATGGACCACAAACAAAGCGTTTATGTTTCCACAGGCAGCAGAAATCCGGATGACGGCGACTATGTTAAAGTTGACGATATCGACTATCTTGTCGGCAGCGCTCAATGGCTTTATAACACTTTTGACCTATCCGCGTTTCACGGCAATTCAAATGTTTACATTGCGATAGATTACACAAGCGGAAACCCCATGATGGCTTTTGATGTAGTAACAATATCCGGCAGCAAAACCGGCGTGGATAACGCCGCGATAGATTCGCCAATTTCTTTTACTATTGATTCTTACCAATCAACTCCGGCAGTTACGGGTTCAATTTATATCGCCGGAAGCACGGGAACTTCAGGGCCCGCTACACAGGTTACCGCACAATTCGGTTACGGTTTCAGAAACTCTAACCCTTTTGACAATCAGGATTGGATTTGGGTTGATGCTGCTTATTCAGGTTCTGATGATATCCGTGACTTTTTCGTTTCATCTCCGGCTTTTCTTACTGTTGCAGGAGAACTTGATTACGCGTTCAGATTCAAAAATGGTGAATCTTCATGGATTTATGCCGATACTGACGGAAGTTCAAATGGCTACTCAAAATCTTCCGCGGGAAAAATGACTGTAAACATGTTCGCGCCCAAAGGTGAATTAGTCAAAGAACAAACTATGCCGGAAAATATCATTAACGCTTATTCTTCCGTTGACAATATATTTTATGACTATAGCGTCGCTGACGATTTTGAATTCACAGTTGACACCAAAGTGAATTCTATCAGATGGAAAGGAATCTATTGGAGCAGTGGGCGTTCAGGAAATGAAACCGGTATCGTCCTTAAAGTTTATGCAAATAACTCCAGTGGAGGTGACCATCCTGGCTCAGTTCTTTATTCGGAACTTGTTCCGGGATATTCCTGCGAACAGTTCATGAAAAACGATACCAGATACGGACTTAATATTTATAAATATCATATTGATCTCGTTACTCCTTTCACAGCGAGTAAAAACACTAAATATTGGTTCTCCGTTCAGATGAAAGTTGCTGAAAGCAACGAATTCTGGGGGCAGCTCACTACTCCTGACTCTATTTCCGGACAAAATGCCGCACAATCTGACGGCAGTACCTGGGGACTTGTCAACGATGACATCGGTTTCCAACTTTACGGCGATATTACTAATTATGGTGAACTTGCGGGAACTGTTTCTCGCACCTATGATGGACAACCGCTTATTAATGCCAATATAAATATTACCGATGGTGGCGATAATTGGTCAACTTCAACAGGCAGCAATGGTGAGTATAACATTCTACTTCCGCTCGGAACTTATAGCGTTACCGCCGAAATAGCTAATTATCAATCTGAAACAGTTCCGGGAATTTCTTTTTCTTCTCATGAACAGGTTGTAACACAGAATTTCTCTCTTGAAAGTGCTATGTTGTATTATTCTCCAGGAGCGATTTCAAATACGATGAGTTTAGGCAGCGTGGTTACAAACAAACTTACCATCACAAATGATGGGCCAATCGCGCTTTCGTACAACCTAACAATTACAACAGGTTCCTCCCCTGCAAATTCCCCCTTTGAAGGGGGAGCAAGGGGGATGTTAAATTCTCCGTTAAATAAAAGTATTCCGATAAAACTTAATTATGATTTAGAAAGCATATTTAAAAACAGCGCAGCTTCTCCTTTGGCACCACCAGATAAAATTGTTAATTCTATTAAACTGCCAATTATTTTGGAAAACGAAGAAGCTGACAGTAATTTTGACTGCTACGCTGTAAACCTGAACGTTGCGCCGGCGAGATTTGTAAAATTCAATTCCGGAAGTCCCGATACTTTTACTTTGGACATCCAACTCGCAATTAATTATACAGAACTTATTTGCGCGGGCGATTTTATTCTCGGAGATTTTGGCTACATGTACGGAATTAAATTTTATGGCCGTGAACTTATTAAAATTTCCACTACTGATGCTTCTATTACTTCTCTCGGTATTTTATATCCCGCTGTAAACGGAAGCGAAGTCTGGACGGGAATGACTGCCGCGCCAAACGGCGATGTTTTCGGCGTTACTTCTGATGGTTCCTTTTCCCGCCTTTACAAAATTGATATCGCTACTTGTTCGGCAACTCTAATTGGAACTATTACTTCCCAACCATTAGTTATTGATATCGCTATAAATACGAAAGGAGAACTCTTCGGGATAGATATCATTAACAATCTCCTTGTTAAAATTAATACCGAAACCGCAACGCCAACTGTTGTCGGAAACATTGGCATCAATGCTAATTACGCGCAGGGATTAGACTTCAATGACTCAGACGGAATACTTTATTATGCTGCCTACTCAACAAATTACGGCGGACAACTTCGCACCGTAAATACTGATACTGGCGCAACAACTTCTCTCGGTTCTTTCTCTTCAGGTTACGAACTCGATGCGCTTGCTATTCCAAAATATGTGTCAGCTTCGTGGGTTTCTCTCAGTCAGAATTCAGGAACTATTCCGCCTGATTCGACAACGCATCTTGATGTTATTTTTGATGCGGGAGCCGTTTCAAATTTCGGTACTTACAACTCCGAAATTGTTTTCTTTGGAAATTATATTAATACGGTTCCGAATATGCCGTTGACGATGGAACTGTTATCAATTCCAATCCTTACCGCTCCAATGACGCAGGATTTCGGCGACGTTGAATTGTACATAACATCATCTGTACCGCTTATAGTTGGGAATGCCGGTGCCGGTGTTCTTACGGGTACCGTTCAGAATATTGTTTCACCGTTTTTTATCAGCGGAGATACCAACTACTTTATTCCGGCTTACTCGAATATCACGCTTTACACATTTTTTGTTTCTGAAGCAGAGGGCGATTTCATACAAAACGTACAATTAACCGGTGGTGGAGGAAAAACAGTTGTTTTCATAGGTAATGCAATCCCGGAACCGGTGGGGATATGGATTATTGGATTTTTGGAATTATGGATTATTGGAAGAAATCGGAGGAAATTTAATTCAAAGAATTAAATTATACCTCTTTGAATTCCCAATGCATTTCTGGTAAAATTATCCTATGTCAAATATTAATGTTATAAATTGGGGATTGAAAAATTATTCCACCGCCCTTGACGAACAAAGACAATTAAGAGAACTGCGTTCAGAAAATAAAATCGGCGATACCCTTATTCTAACTCAACACCAGCCGGTTATGACTATCGGACGAAGCGGGTCGGAAGAAAATATAAAAGTTAACCGCGCTTTCCTTGCGTCTAAAGGTATTGATGTTGTTGATGTAGAACGAGGAGGCGATATTACTTATCACGGTCCGGGGCAGTTAATCGCGTATCCTATTTTTCACCTTCCACCTGATGTTCGTGATGTAAAAAAATTCATTCGCGCAATTGAACAGGTTGTTGTGAAAACATGCCGGGATTTCGGTGCTCCGGCCGTTACGATTGAAGGATTAACAGGTGTATGGATTAGTGATAAAGAAATTGAACCGCTGCATCTTGAAGAATGGACCGGAGAGAAAAAAATATCATCACTTGGGTTAGCATTTAAACGATGGACAAGTTATCATGGAGTTTCATTCAATATAAATATTGATCTCGAACCGTTTTCTTACATACATCTTTGCGGATTAAAAGGAAAGGAAGCGACCTCGCTTTCAAAAGTTCTAGACAAAGAAATTGATTTTGAGAAAGTTGAGTCAGTATTTGTAAAACATATGAAAGTAATGTGGGAAAATTTCTTGAAATCATTTTGACACGGATGAACATGAAAAGTGTTAACCACGAAAAACACAAAAGACTTTAACCACGAATGGACACAAATGGACACTAATCTTTAAATTAGTTTTTATAGTTTATGAAATTAAAATAAAAATTATTTTGCTTTGAAACTATCATTTTGATATTAATTATTTTGACTTAAAAAATAAAATTCGTGTTTATTGGTGTCCATTCGTGGTAAAAAAAAATTCAAGTCCATTAGTGGAAAAAAAATAATTTGACATTCTCCATTATTTTTGATAATATACATTGAATAAATTTATTCAATGGCTAATATATAAACTTAATTATGGCGGATAAATGGCGGATAAAATACCGGGAATTAATTGATTTAAACACGAATAAATAAAATTTAACCACATAAGGGACATAGTAACACATAAGAGAAATAAATTAATTTTACAAATTATAAATAAAAAAACTTAGAGTCTTATTGGCAATAATAAAAAAAGCCACCAAGATACAAAAAATTATTCTGTCGCAAATTATTCTGTCACAGAAAAAAATAAAAATAAAACTTATGTTTTCTTATGTTTCTTATGTGGTAAAAAAATTAAATTCGTGTTTATTGGTGTCTATTCGTGGTAAAAAAAATAAATTTGTGAAATTCGTGTCTAAATAAATTAGGAGTAAATTATAATGAGTGTTAATGGAGAAAAATTCGAGAAATTGATGGAAGTGATGAAAACTCTGCGCAGCCCGGGCGGTTGTCCATGGGATGTAGAGCAAACACATGAATCAATAACAATGGGCTTTGTTGAAGAGTTATATGAATTTATTGAAGCTGTTGAAGATAAAGATATTGAAACAATGAAAGAAGAATTAGGTGACCTGTGTCTTCACATTGTTTTTCAAGTCCAAATTGCAAAAGAAAATGGTGAGTTTACAATGGCGGAAGTTTTAGATAGTATTATTGAAAAATTAATCCGCAGACATCCTCACGTATTCAGTGATGTAAAAGTTAAAAACTCAAATGAGGTAGTTGTAAACTGGGATGATATTAAAAAACAGGAAAAACAAAAACAACATAGAAAGTCTGTTGTTGATGGTATCCCACGCCACCTGCCGGCATTAAGCAAAGCGCGGAAAGTACAAATCAAAGCCAGAAAAGTCGGATTTGACTGGGATAAAGTTGAGGATGTTATCCTTAAAATTAAAGAAGAATTCAATGAATTATACGAAGCAATAGAAGAAAAAAATCAGGAGCATATTAACGAAGAACTTGGAGATGTGCTTTTTTCTGTTGTAAACCTTTCGCGATTCTTAGACGTTGAACCTGAACGTGCGCTGCATAATACTGTAAGAAAATTTATGAGTAGATTCCGCGCAATTGAAAACGCTTTAGAAGAAAAAGGAACAACAGTTCAAGAAGCTTCTTTTGAAGAAATGGACTCGCTGTGGGATCAAGTTAAGGAAGAAGAGTAAGCCGGTGAATTTTGGATTTTAGATTTGTGATTTTAGATTGAAGGTATGAAGGTGTGAAGGTGTCAGGTGTGAAGGCGTCAGTAGGGGCATCCCTTGTGGTTGCCCTAATTCAGGTGTCAGAGGTCAGAGGTCAGGTTGCCCTAATTCAGGTGTCAGAGGTCAGAGGTCAGGTTGCCCTAATTCAGGTGTCAGAGGTCAGAGGTCAGAGGTCAGGTTGCCCTAATTCAGGTATCAAGCATCCAGCATCCAGTATCAAGTATCCAGCATCAAGTTCGGACCACGGACCACGGATTACGGATTACCATCCCGAGACGCTTGCGTACTCGGGATTCGCGCTAAAGCGCGATTACCGGTCTGCTGTCGAGAGCAAAGACTTGCCCGGAAATGTTTCTCATCCGTGTGAGTGATAAAATAAATTCTGATACTTCTTTCGTGTTGGTCGGCCGGCCCAATAAGTTTTCAGAAATATTCTTTTTATAATCGGTATCGCTTATGTAACGAGTCATTTCTGTTTTAAGCCAACCCGGCAAGATCACATTTATTAAGATATTTTTATTTGCGTATTTTTTCGCTGCGTCAGAGGCGAAACCAATTAACGCGCCTTTAGACGCTGAATAAGCCGCGAGACCACTTTTACCTTTTATACCGGCATGTGAGCCAATAATTATCACGTGGCAATTTTCCGCGAGAGAGTATTCAGAAAGTTTATCAAGGATTTCCACAATTGCTTTATAATTTATCTGCAGAATTTTATCCCATTCATTTTCAGAAGTTTTTATCAGCAGATTTTCTGTAACGGCGCCTGCATTTAAAACAAGAACATTAACCTTTTGTTTTTGTGAATTAACTTTATCAATAAAAATTTTAATATCAGAACTTTTTGAAAAATCAGATTGAACTAAATACGAGCTCGCTTTTTTCTTTAAAATTTGTTTGGAAATCTCGAGAACAACTTTTTCACTTTTGGAATAATGAAGACCAATCAAAACATCTTGTCGCGCGAATACAAGAGCTATTTCTCTGCCAAGTCCGCCGCTTGATCCGGTAATTAAAATGTGAGATGAAGGAATCATAACAAAAGGGGGTCAAAGGTCGAAAGTTAAAAGTTGAAGGTCGGAAGAACCGGCTCAATGTCTTTTTTTTTGGCATCTTTACTTACCCAATCACTTAACAGGAAAATTTATTAATTAATGCCATACAATTTCAATTTTTTTATTGACAGAATCATGGTCGACAGAATCATTTTTTAACACAAAGAAGATTTTAATTTATTAAATCGAATTCATTTTGTATTTATTTTTTTAAAATGATTCTATCACCCATGATTCTGTCAATTGTATTTATTTGTTATTTGCCGATCATACTCCGCCTCGATAGATTTTCGACAGATCAACAACAATAATGCCCTCCCCCTAAAAAATCTATTGAGTCGAAGACCCCCCCGCCCTAAAGGGCGCCCCTTCCCGAGGTGAATACTCGGGATGTACCACATTGGTAAGGAGGGGAGTTTAAGTACAAAAGTTAAAGGTCAAACGTCATCTTTTATCCTCAGCCCTAGATCTTTAATCATTTGGATATCCTGTTCCGCGCCTCTGCCTTTCGTTGTGAGATAATCGCCGACCATAAGCGATGTGGCGCCAGCAGTAAAAACCCATGACTGCATATCGCGCAAATTCACTTCTCTTCCGCCGGCAATTTTTATTTCCGCGGTAGGCAGAATGAATCTGAATATAGCGATTATTCTTAAAATATCACGTGGTGGGATTGATTCGGCATTTTCCAGAGGAGTTCCCGCCACCGGATTAAGAAAATTTAATGGAACGGATTTTATTTCCAATTGCTGCAATTGCAATGCGAGATCAATTCTATCTTCCCAGGTTTCTCCAAGGCCGAAAAGTCCACCCGAGCAGATGTTAAAACCGTGTTTTTTAGCGCGCTTAATATTTTCAATTCGTTCTTGATAAGAATGAGTAGTACAAATTTCCGGAAAGAAATTTTCTGAAGTTTCAAGATTGTGATGAATTCTTTTTACACCGAGCTTTTTTAAAGTTTCTAAAAAATCGTCATCAATACCGCCAATACTTACACAAAGACCCGCCGCCGACTCGCTGCCCATACTATTTAAAGCTTCAAGCAATTTTTCTTTTTCAATTTCTTAACCTCCTGCTTCATTTCTGCCGCTTGTAACTAAACCGAAATGGGAGATTGGATATTTATTAGCCGAGTTAAAAGCGGAAACAATTTTTTCTGGCGGCAGCATATCAAAAGAATCTATGGCAGCCGAATTATGAATCGATTGAGCGCAAAATTTACAATTTTCCGAGCACTGTCCTGATCGTGCGTTTACAATTGAGCATATAGCAATATCATTATTATGATATCGCTGTCTAATGCGGTTAGCTTCGCACATTAGTTGATTAAAATCCGTGTCAATAATTGACAATGCCTGTTCGCGATTTATTGAAATATTATTTAGCGCGAGTGTAGAAGCAAGCTTAAATGTTTTCATTCTGTAAGTGTGCCTTTGGTGCTTGGAATATCAGAACGCCGGGGATCGATAGAGGAAGCCTCGTCAAGAGCGCGGGCAGCAGCTTTAAAAATAGCTTCACAAACGTGATGGGCATCCTTGCCTGATTTAACATTAATATGAATATTCGCAAGAGCACGCGTACCAAATCCCCGCCAGAATTCTTCAACAAGAGAAGTATCAAAAGTTTTAATTTTTTCCTGTTGCCATTTGGTGTTAAAAACTACAAAAGGTCGCCCGGATAAATCTATTGCAACTTCAGCAAGTGCTTCATCCATAGGCAGCAAAAAGAATCCGTATCTGTTGATTCCTACTTTGTCGCCAAGCGCGTTATTAATTGCATCTCCGAGGCACATGCCAATATCTTCAACGGTGTGATGGTCATCGACATCTGTATCGCCGTTTGCAGTTATTTTGAGGTCAAACAATCCGTGTTTTGCGAACAGTTCAAGCATATGATCGAGAAAAGGAATACCGGTAGTGATATCATAAGATCCTTTGCCATCGATATTAATTTCCAGAAATATTTTAGTTTCTTTTGTGTGTCTTTCTACTACAGATGTTCTGTTCATAATTTTAATTTTGATTAGTTGATTCTAAGGTTTCGGATATTATTTCCACGTCATTAGTATCAATAACATTTGTAACAATAGTTTCAGAAACTGTATTTGACGGTGGAATTTCCGTTTTCTGTTCAATAGTATCCGCCACAATAACATTTGTAACAGAGAGAGTCTGCGTCGTATTTGTCAATGAACTTATTTTTGCGTTTTCATCATCAATTTTTTTCTTCAAACCATCGAGAACATCAAGCAAAAGTTCATCTGCGTCAGGAATATAAATATTATCGACAGGAGGTTTTGATTGATTAAGTTCATCAAGGTTAACTACAGAAGATTTATCAAAAGCTAATCGCTTAAGCGAAATATTAATCGGATTGAACCACGAAAACTCAACACGTTCGCCTTCTGAACTCAGGATATCATATTGACTGGAAATAAAATATTTTCCGGGTTTAACGGTTTTACCTTTAAAAATATAATCACCATTTTCGTCTGTGGTAACCTGATCTAAAATCATCTCGATCAGAAGGTCATCAGACTTACTTAAAATAGCGCGATATTTTTGCTGAAGATCTTTTTTTAAGTCAGTTACAGCTCCTAAAATATCGTTTGTAGAAATATTTAAATCCAATAAAATAGCGCTCCTATCAATTTGCTTCGGCTTCTCCGCCGGATCTTCTTCAGGTGTATCGCCTAACGCAGCCTTAATTTCCTGAATGGTTATATTAGTTACAATTACAGTTTCTACAATTTGTATAGGCTCACCACCTAGTCCGCCATTTACCCATGTAGTAAGATAATTTGTTGAGATTTCATCAAAAATAATACGTTTATTTTCTATTAAATTATCAGCTTTGTTTTCCCAGAAAAGGGATCCTTTTTCATAAAATAACGCTCCAATAGGGCAACCGGCAGCCTGATCGCGGCAATAATTAGAATTTTGGTAATATTTTGAAACTAAAGTGGTTACCAACTCGCGTTCTTCATCGTCGAGTTCGGATAAATTAATTTTCCATGTTTCGCCGGTTTTTCCAATTGTAGAAGCCAGCATATTTTTTATTGCATCGGAATCAATTTTTTCAGAAGAGTTTGTTGTGCTTTGTGTTTTTTGCTCTAATATTAATTCTATAGTTTTTTCTTTTCTGAAATCTCTGTAGTTTTCATACTCACTTACAAGTATTTTCAGTTGATCATCAACAGAACCAAGAATTAATTTTACATCGACATTTCTTGCCGGATTAACATAAACACCGGTGTCAACCTGTACCCGTCCTTTAATTGTATAATTCGACTTTGACCATAGAAAAAGTGGTATGCATATGGCTATCACAGCAATTGCGCCGGATATTTTTCCGATAAGTGATGGAGAAATTTTCATTGTATTTCCTTTTTTATTTTATGATTTTAAGCAAAACTTCCATTTGTTCGTCGGTACCGATAGATATTCTAAGTTTATCATTCAAACGCGGCGTATTAAAATACCGTATAAAGATTCCTGCCGCTTCAAGTTTTTCCATGATCGATTCCGGTGAATCATTAACAGGTTCCACAAGAATAAAATTTGCGGCGGAAGGGGTTATTTTCCATCCCAAATCCGATAAAGATTTTGAAAACCATTCCCGAGTTTCTATTATTTTACCAAGAATCCGATTAAAATGCTCGCGGTCATGCATTGCTTCTGCGGCAATCAATTGACTGATCGAGTTCACATTATATGAATCCTTAACTTTTATCATCGCGGAAATGAAGTTTGAATTGCTTACACCAAAGCCAACGCGAATTCCTGCAAGTGAGTATGATTTTGATACAGTTCGTAAAACAATCAGATTTTCATATTTCTTTAATAACGGAATTGATGATACACCGGCAAAATCTGCATAGGCTTCATCAATAACTACAATATTAATATTTCTGTTGCACAAGCGTTCGACCAGTTCAAGCGGGAAAAGGGTACCGGTCTGAGCATTTGGATTTGGCAGAAAAACCACTTTGCTTTTAGTTTTAAAAAATGACTCTGGAATTGTATAATCGGCATTAAGGGGATGAATTTCAGTTTTCACTCCCTGAATTGCCGCAAGTGTTTCATATAAAGTATATGTTGGATCAACTATGGCAATTGAATCCTCAGGATCTAAAAACGTTCTTATTATCATTGTCAGAACATCATCACTGCCATTACCGATTATTGTTTGCTCTGTAGCAACATCAAAAACTTCTGCAGCAATTTTTCGTAATTTCCCCGCAATAGCATCAGGATAAAGACGAAGCGCGTCTGAACCTACCTCCTGTAACGCCGAAAACGCTCGCGGAGAAGGAGGATACGGATTTTCATTCGCGTTAAGTTTTAGAACCTTACCGGTAACTTGTTTTCCGGGAACATAAGGTTGTAGATTATTTATTTGCGGGCGAACCCATTTCATAAGTTAAAGTAGCATAAGCTTCCAGCTTATGGTTTGTTGGTCTAAAGGTCTATTCCCCCTTTCCTAAAGTGGAATAGGGGGATTTTCAAAGGTCAAAAGAGGTCTAAAGGTCTAACGAAGTAACGCGTTATGTTTAATCATTTTCAAGCACAAAGTACAAAGCACAAATTACTATCACTTTATCAACTATTATATTATACTCAAAACTGTAAAAATAGCAATTATCTAAATTTCCCGGCATACTTGACAACCGATATATGAAAAGTTATAATTAACACGTTCTGATTGGAAAATCAATTGGGAATATTCTAACTTTTTAACAATAAACAAATTATCAAAATGAACACAAAAAATATCGTAAACTCAATTATTATAACTTTTCTATTGATTACTCTTGTCTCTTGTAAAACACAATCAATAAAAAAAGCATCTTCACCTCAAAGCGAAAATGATGTAAATGTGACGATCTTAAACTTTGAAAATGTGGGTATCGATGAAATACCGGAAGGATGGAAAATTGAAAACACAAAACTAAAAGGTCAACTGCCTACGTGGAAAGTTATTAAAAATAATTCCGCGCCTTCACGGGAAAAAGTTCTCGCGCTTACCAACACTAAACAATCTTCAGGAGATTCTTTCAATCTTTGCTGGACAAAAAATATTTCTCTACTTGACGGAGAAGTCGAAGTTGAACTCAAATCGGTTAAAGGAGAGGAAGACCAGGGAGGCGGTGTGATCTGGCGTGTGCTGGATAAAAATAATTATTACATTGCGCGCTACAATCCTTTAGAGGATAATTATAGAATTTACTACGTTAAAGACGGGAAACGAGTAAAAATGAAAAACATGGATATTAAATTGCCGCGGGGGAAATGGGATAAACTTAAAATAATCCAACGCGGAAATATATTTGAATGTTATCTGAATGACAAAAAACTTTTTGAAGGAACAGATGACACTTTCACAAAAACCGGTGGAGTTGGTTTATGGACAAAAGCTGACGCAGTGACTTCATTTGACAATTTCACTGTAACACCTTATTCCAAAGATAAAAAATGAAAATTTTTATTTACATTATAATTGCGATATGTATTATCATTGCAGGTGTTTTCTTTTGGAGTAAAACTAATGCAGGCGGGAAATCTTCTGTTGTAGTTGTTTATGTTTCTGAAGATCAGGTGTTCTCGGAACCTGTTTTAAAAGCGTTTGAAAAAGCGACCGGAATAAAAGTTAAGGCGGTTTATGATACGGAAGAATCTAAAAGCACCGGTGCGATGAATCGCCTTATTGCCGAGAAAAACAACCCACAGGCAGATGTTTATTGGGCAAATGAACCAATTCGTGCTGAAGTTCTTAAACAACGCGGTATTTCCGCGCCTTATTTTTCACCGGTCGCTGAGGGAATACCAAAAAATTTTAAAGACCCAAAAGGTTACTGGACAGGCTTTTCCGCTCGCGCGCGTGTTTTTGTTGTAAACAAAAATGTTGAGAAGAAACCAACGTCTATAATTGCTTATACCAAGCCGCAGTGGAAAGGAAAAGCAGTTATCGCTAATCCTCTTTTTGGAACAACAACAACTCAGATGGCTGTTCTTTTCTCAATCTGGGGAGATAAGCGCGCGGAAGATTTTATGAATAAAATTAAAAATAATAAAACAAAAATCTCCTCCAGTAATGGCGAAAGCTCGGATTTGGTAGCCTCAGGTGAATTCGATTTCAGTTTGGTCGACAGCGATGACGCAATTAATCGCAGCAGGCAGGGTAAACCCATTGAAATGATTTATCCTGATCAGGGGGAAAATGAAATCGGTTGCCTGATTGTGCCAAACGCTACTGTGTTTATTAATGGAGCTCCACACCCTGCAAACGCGAAAAAACTTATCGATTATCTCCTTTCAAAAGAAACAGAGAAAAAACTCGCTTTCGCCGATTGCGCGCAAATACCTTTGCATTCAGGCGTGGATACGCCACCGGAACTTAAGCGCATCAATCAACTCAAAACGATGGAAATCAATTATGGCGAAGTTGCACGGAAATTGCAGGAAATCCAACCTTTCCTGAAAAATTGGGTTAGCAATTAATGAACAAAAAAGTTTTTCTTATTTTTGTTGTAATTTGTTTTGTTGTAATCGGAATCTTACCTATTTTATTTATGCTTGCTAAAAGCGTAAACGTTGACGGCCATTTCAGTCTTTTTTTTTATAAAAATTTTATGAATTCCAGGCGTGAATGGACTCTTATTGGAAATAGTTTTACCTTATCTTTTCTTACAGCATTATTCACAACAATAATTGGTTTGCCGCTTGGGATTCTTTTTGCGAAAACCGATCTGCCGCTTAAAAAACTTTTTACAATTCTCTTTACAATTCCTTTATTGATTCCCCCATACATTACAGCAATTTCCTGGTTCGATTTGCTTGGTCGCGAAGGCTTGCTCTCAAAAATTATAAATCCCGCAATGGCGGAAATTACTTCTAAATGGCTATTTGGCCTGCCGGGATGTGTTTTGATTTTATTCTCAACATTTTTACCCATTGTTATTCTATTGACAATTACATTCCTGAAAACTATTAACCCGAGGCTTGAAGAGGCAGGGAAACTTGTTTCAGGCTGGCCGGGTGTGTTAAAAGGTATTACCATTCCATTGATTATGCCGGGACTTTTGCTGGCTTCAATTCTGGTTTTTTTGCTTACTTTGGGTGAACTCGGCGTTCCGACTTTTTTAAGATATGATGTTTTTCCTGTGGAAAGTTTCACTCAATTTTCCGCTTTTTATAATTTTGGCGCGGCAACGGCAGCAGCGGTTCCGCTTGTTATTATCACTCTTATTGTTCTTGTAATAGAGAGAATATTTCTTCGTGATAAAACTTATCAACTTCATCCCGCTGTCGGAGGAGATAAGTCATCAACAATTAATCTTGGAGTCTACCGGAAATGGTTTTTAATAATTGTAGTTCTGTTATGTTTTTGTAGTATAATCCTGCCTTTTTTGGTTTTACTTTTTCATTCGTTTTCCGCTGGTGTATATAAAGAAGCTCTATCAAGAGCAGGCGACAGCCTTTTTAGAAGTGTCGCTTATGCCGCCATCGGAGCATCAGCGCTGGCAGTTCTCGGCTTCTTCCTCGGCTATTTAATTCACTCAAAAACTTTTCGCTTTTGGCGCGCGATAGATTCTTTGACAATTTTTCTATTTGCATTATCAGGTACGATTATCGGAATAGGACTTATTAATTTATGGAATCGTCCGGCGACTAATTTCATCTACGCTTCACCTGTGATTATTATTTTTGGCTATCTTGCTCAATATACAGCGCTGACAAGTCGGATAACAGTTTCAACGCTCGCGCAAATTCCGTCGTCAATGGAAGAAGCGGCACAGGTTTCCGGCGCGAAATGGATACGGAGAATCACACTTATCACTGCGCCAATGGCCAAGCGAGGACTCATCGCCGGATGGCTTGTAGGCTATATCTTCTGCTTGCGGGATATGGGGGTTACAATGCTCGTTTATCCGCCGGGGCATGACACGTTTCCGGTACGTATTTTCACACTTATGGCTAATGGATCGACCGAACTTATTGCCGCGCTATGTGTAATTATGATTATTGCCACGTTGCTGCCTTTAGGTATTGGAGGAATTTTATTCAAATTAAGAGGTTTTATAAAATGAGCATTATTGAATTTAAAAATGTGTCAAAATACTATAACGAGACTCCGGTTATTCAAAACTTCTCTATGAAAATTGATGCCGGTGAAAAAATCGTTATTCTCGGTCAGTCAGGTTGCGGGAAAACTACCGTTCTGCGCCTGCTTGCAGGTTTTATTTCTCCGGATTCAGGGGAAATAATCATCGATAATCAAATTGTCGCCGCGGAAGGTAAAATAATTAAAGAACCCGAAGAACGGAATCTCGGGATGGTATTTCAGGACCTGGCCCTTTGGCCTCACCTCTCGGTAAAAGGAAACCTGGAATTCGGGTTGAAAGCAAAAGGGGTTCAAAAAAGCAAAAGAGAAAAATATATTCCCGAAATGTTAAAACTTATGCAGATGGAGAAATCTGTTCACGCTAAACCGGCAGAATTATCCGGAGGGCAGCAGCAGCGTGTAGCGCTTGCACGGGCGTTGATATTGCATCCTGAAATCCTGATTATGGATGAGCCGCTTTCAAGTCTTGACCAGGATTTAAATGTTCGGCTCAGGAAAGAAATTCTCAAACTTCAAAAAAAAATAGGTTTCGCGCTTTTGTATGTTACGCATGACCGGGAAGAAGCGTTTGATATCGGTTCACGTATAATTGTTATGAAAGACGGAAAAATAGAACGAATAGGTTCATCGGAAAAAATCAAAAAATATTTCGGTTAGGCACTAATTAGGAGTTGCTAGAAAAAAACTCTATTTATTATCTTGTTATTTATCATTTATAAATTTATAGGTAGAACATTTGGTGTTTCCTGTCTCTATAGTTTGATGATTGTGATTTCAGGGCGGCATCGAAAACGAATGGGCCATAGGTATGTACCTATACCTGAATTGACATACAGAATCCCTGCTTCTGTATGAAATAGCCCTCTGTCGTAAATAGCATCGCTTCCTTTCAATATGGGGTTTTCGATAAAAGGAAGTCGTACCTGACCACCATGTGTGTGACCTGCCAAAATAAGGTCATAGCTATTAGGTGGGAGTGTGTTGACAATACTCGGATAATGAGTCAACAAAATATGTTTCTGGTCTGGAGCTCTGCTCCTGACATTTTGCAGTTCGGAAAAGTGGCGTCCGCCAATTAGGACAACTGTGTTGTCCATAATTGTGATACTTTTATTTTCCAACCATTTGCCCCCTGTGGTTTCGAAATAATCTGATAGATCTGCTTTTGAAACCCGTGCCCATTGATCGTGATTTCCCGGTATTCCGTAAAGAGGTTTGTTAATAGTTGATAGTATTGCCATGCACTCATGGAGGTACTTTTTCTCCTCAACCAAATCGCCTGTAAAGCAGGCGAAGTCGGCTTCTAATTTATTTATGGTTTCTACTACTCTAGTTAAATACTTTCGGTTACCTTTGTAGTGAGTGTCGGAAATATGAATTAGGGTAACCGTTGGGCTTTCGGAAAGAGTAACTGACTTTATGGTGAGCCATTGTGGTTCAATGAAGAAGCTGTACACCGCGCATAGACCGACAAGTACGCAGATGACAACTATGCCAATGCCAACGCGAAGAGCGGAACGCAGGATCAATTTTGCGAAGGAGGTATTGTGAGCTTGTATCTTCATTTTTTGGATAATGAGAATATCGAGCTGGGAAGCTCGATTTACTTTAAGCATATTCCGTTGGGTCGGGAATTCCTGCCTGCTCAAATCCCTGCCGTCTCAATATGCACGTATCACATTTTCCACATGCCCGGCCATACTCATCGGGGTCATAGCAGCTTAAAGTTAAGGAATAATCTACATCGAGTTCTGTACCAAGTTTAATTATTTCACTTTTTGATAAATTTATTAAAGGAGTGTGAATTGTAAATTTGCTGCCTTCAATTCCTGCACGCGTGGCAAGATTTGCAGTTTTTTCGAATGCAGCTATGAATTCCGGGCGGCAATCCGGATAACCGCTATAATCAACCGCGTTTACACCGATAAAAATATCGTGTGCACCAATCACTTCAGCGAGACCAAGCGCGAGACTAAGCATGATAGTATTTCTTGCCGGAACATAAGTAATTGGAATACTGTCGTCCATTTCTCTTTCTTTAGGAACGGGAATGTCATCAGTAAGGGCTGAGCCGCCTATTTGGCGCATATCGATGCTTATAACTTTATGTCTGAAAGCATTCATTTTTTCAGCGATGATTTTAGCGTGTGATATTTCAATCTTATTCCTTTGGCCGTAATCAATTGTTAAAGCGCAGCAATCGAAATTTTTACTTTTTGCGAACGCGAGTGCGGTAGCTGAATCAAGTCCGCCGCTTAAAAGAACAACAGCTTTATTTTTCATAATGGAATTTTTTAAATAGAGTCGTTTTATAATCATTATTATTATCTTGTGTATCGTAAATTGGTCCGGACTATTATACGATATATCGCATTTTCTGTCAAGAAAATCCGGTTTTTAAGATATTGACAAAGTTTGATGAATATGCTATATTATTCACGATATGAATAAAAATTAACCACACTGCGAAAAATAAAATTATGTATCTGCAAAGATGGCTAACTCCATTCTTCAAAAAAAACGTCAAAAATTCACCTGTCACTGTTTTAACAGGCGCACGTCAAGTTGGTAAAAGCACACTTTTACTGAATGAATTTAAAAATAAATGGCGATATATTTCTTTTGACGACTTTGATATTTTAGAAATGGCAAAAAGAAACCCTTTTGATTTGCTTCAAACTGATAAGCATATAATTATTGATGAAATTCAACTTGCTCCCGAGGTTTTAAAAGTCATTAAACAAATTGTTGATAAAGATAATTCTTATCGATTTATTCTTTCCGGTTCCGCGAACTTATTGTTAATGGCAAAAGTAGCCGAATCGCTTGCGGGAAGGGCACAATATAAAACATTAAGACCTTTTACACAAGGAGAAATTGCAGGTTATCCGCCTTCTTTATTTTTCATCAATCTTATTAAAGGAAAAAGATTAGTTAATCCTGATAAAATTAAAACAAAATTAAATTTAGCTAAACGAATATGGATTGGAGGTATGCCGGAGATGCTTAAAACTAAAAATATTGATGCTATTTTAAGTTGGCGAGACGGATATATTGCAACATATCTTGAACGTGATTTAAGGCAGCTCACTCAAATAGAAAATCTTGTGGATTTTCGGAGATTTATGATGGCAATAGCAATTAGAAGCGGTAAAATATTAAACATAAGCGAAGTTGCCCGGGATATTGGATTGTCCCAACCAACGGCATCCCGCTATATGAATATTTTAGAAATAAGCGGACTTGCTGTAAGAATTAGCGCGTATAAAAGCAATCGGGGTAGCAGAATTATAAAAGCGCCTAAAGTTGTGTGGTTAGATACCGGTCTTGCATCGCATCTTGCAGGCTTTTTCTCATCGGATTCACTGATGAATAGTCGTGAATGGGGCGGAATGCTCGAAAGTTTTGTTTTTCAGCATTTGCAGATTATTTGTGATTTAATCACTCCAAAATCGAGTTTATATTACTGGCGAACGCGCTCCGGAGTTGAAGTTGATTTTGTTATTGAACATGGAAGAGATTTGATAGCAATTGAAATTAAATCATCAAAAAATGTTGGATATTATGATATCAAAGGTATCGAAAACTTTGCAAAAGAGTTTTCAAATATGAAACTTGGAATAATAATTTATTCCGGTAATGAATTTATTAAGCTAACAGATAAAATTTTCGCAGTTCCGTTAAATGTATTATTGGAAGGCGAGAGGGTTTAAAATTTTAAACAGAACCATTTACAGCAGAATCATTAATTTAATTTAATAAAAAACGCGGCAATTAAAATTGTAATTCCGGAAATAACAGCTCCAAGTTTAAGACCAGGAGTTGTATATTTCCAGACAATGTTATGATTTCCTTTATCAAGTTTTACACCTTGAAAATATAAATTAACAATCAACATTTTTTGCCGCTTGTCATCAATTACTTTTAATCAAAGCAGGATTGAGCAGTTTCCATCCATTACCTGCTTTTTCACCAGACTGTAAATATATTTCAAGCACCGGCACTGGTAAACTATTCAACTCGCTTGAATCCTGTGCCGTTTCAGCGGGCGGCACGACAAAGAAGATGATTTCCGCGGGCAGATTCTTCCAAACTTTGTAGATAAGCTGGTCACTTTTTGGTGTATACTTGATAGTCACGTTTTTTTTCACAGCATATACCCATTTTTTAATTTCACCAGTCTTCTTTTTGAGCGGTTCAAGCTTGTGCGGCCCATCAACTGTTTTGTAATTCGATGCGTCTTTCAGGCCGACCAGGCAACCGTCTTCGAGATAATTCGCGAGAGGTGTATCCATTCCCATACCTTTGACTTTAAGTTTTGCCTTGCCGTTTTTGCTTTTATATTTCCATTTTCCTTCGGTTTCCGGTTCACCTTGAGAAACAAAAGCAAATCCGGAATCACTTTCGCTTAAATTGCTGCTGCCTGCAGCGGCATTTGCTTCAATCCAGTAAAAATATTTTTTGCATGGTATAACTGTTGAATCGGAATAAATATTATTAGTTACTGATTGTCCGAGCAATGTAGCATTTGAAGCAATATTTAATTCACTCCGATAAATAATATATGTAAGTGCATAAGGAACATTTGACCATGTAATTATTACTTTATCATCATATATCCCATCGGTTGCATAAACGCCTGTAGGTGTTGATAATCGTTTGTATCCGCTGTCACTATTGCTGAAATCACTCCAACCGCTATCACTGCCGGCCTTTACCCAGTAGTAGTATGTTTGGCCGGGGATTGCGGTTGTGTCATCAAAACTCGTATCTGCAATCTCGCCGGAAATGTCTGAAGCACTGCTATTGTTATCAATCGTGTTACGGTATATTTTGTATTTGGTTGCTCCTGTACTTGCAGGCCACGTAATTTCCACTTTGTTAGTATAGTCACCATCGCTTGCGGTGGTACTTGCAGGCGCTGATAATAGTTTGTATCCGTTGTCACTATCGCTGAAATTACTCCAACCATTATCGCATCCGTTTTTTACCCAATAGTAATATGTCTGACCGGGATCAGCTGTTGTGTCATCAAAATTTGTTTCTGTAATTTCACCTGAAATATTCTCCGCGCCATTAGTAGTATCCGTCGTATTGCGATACACCATATATTTAGTCGCATCTGTGTTTACATCCCATGTGATTTCCACTTTATCTGTGTAGTCTCCATCACTAGCGGAAACACTTGTAGGTATTGATAATAGTTTGTATCCGCTATCACTATCGCTTAAATCACTCCAACAGCTATCACTGCCGGCTTTTACCCAATAGTAGTATGTCGTATAAGGGGTAGCAGTCGTGTCGTCAAAACTTGTGCCTGTAATTTCACCGGAAATATTCTCCGCACCATTCGTCGTATCTGCCGTATTGCGATAAACCATATATTTTGTTGCACCTGTGCTTGCGTTCCACGTGACTTCCACTTTATCTGTGTAATCACCATCACTTGCAGAAACTCCGGTAGCCGCTAACAAGTGTTTGTATCCGCTGTCACTATCGCTGAAATCACTCCAGTTATTATTGAATTTGGATTTTACCCAATAGTAGTATGTTTGGCCGGGATTAACAGTTGTGTCATCAAAACTCGTATCCGCAATCTCGCCGGAAATGTCTGAAGCACTGCTGTTGTCGTCAATTGTGTTGCGGTATACTGTGTGTTTAAGCCCCTCGGACGAAAGTTCATTTTCGAAATTCGATGCTATTTCATCGCCTGAGCGTACACCTCTCCACACGCGAATTTCGTCCATATATCCCTTGAAGCGATCAGTTGATCCTTCATTACGTAATCCTACCCGTGTGAATAATTCACCACAAGCTCGACCCTCGGTTGAACTATGTGACCACGTATCATATATTACTCCGTTGGTATACAAAGTGATTTGAGTTGCTTCAAGCACTACCGCTAAGTGTGTCCACACTTCTGATGGAAGCGTGTAGCCGGTTGTCCAGCCCTCAGTATCCCAGCCCCTTCGGTTTAAGTATAACCCTCGATCTTTGTTGATGCCAATGCCATGCCCGCCGGAGAATGGTTTATCGTTGTTCATTATTGTATAGTAGCCTTGCAATGTAACAGGTTGTGTTTCTGCAGGTTTCGCCCATAATTCAATTGTTACCGGTAAATTTGTAAGTACAGGGGCATTTAACCTTATGTCGGAATTGCCGTCAAAATAGCATGCTCCATTCAGTTTGCCCGAACTTGAAAAGGTTGTTCCCATGTTAGTTGCAGTCCAGTCATTTATAGAGCTGTCTACAATTGTGTTGGAATCGTTAAATTTCCAATAACCGATAAGATCGTTTGTTATATAAAAATAACTATTCCATGTAATTTCCACTTTGCTCGTATAAGTTCCGTCACTTGCGTTTATGTCTGTCGGTACAAGCGTTTTTGCATATCCGCTATCACTGTCACTGAAATCACTCCAACCATTATCGCAACCTGACTTTACTCGGTAGTAGTATGTTTTACAAGGTATAGCAGTTGTGTCATCAAAGGTCGTGCCTGTAATCTCATCGGAAATATTCTCCGCGCCATTTGTCGTATCTGTCGTGTTGCGATAAACAACGTATTTCGTTGCGCCTGTGCAGTTGTTCCAGGTAATTATTACTTTATCCGTGTAACCGCCGTCACCGGCCTGGATATTCTGAGGAGGGGCCGGCACAAAAGGTGGTTCATCAGAATACCACATGTCATTGAGACGTTGGCCTGTGTTTACATCCGCACCGCCTGCAAGCCACATTCGGTTATTGTGTACCAAAAGACCGTGACCGTAACGGGTCAACCAAGACGCATGTTCTGTGTCAAGTACCCATGTAGTCCCGTTCGTAGAAAACCAAACGTCATTAACTTCCCATGAACCGTCTGAGCCACCACCTGTCACCCACATGGCCCCATCGTAAGCTGCAACACCAATATATTGTCGTGGGGTCCATTCGGCGCTACTCGTGGCTTCCGTCCAGTTTGTACCATCTGTTGACGACCATACGTCATTTTTCAGACCACCGCTGCCGTAGCCACCCATTATCCACATTTTTCCATCATATACTACAGATGCATGGCCACGGCGAGCTGCCCATGGAGCACCTGTTGTTACACATGTCCAATTGCTACCATCTGTCGAATACCATACATCGCTTTTGTTTGCTGACGCATCAAACCCTCCAAAAATCCACATTTTCCCATTATAAACAACGCCTGAAGGCTGACCACGTGCAGACCATGGAGCTTCTGCAGTTGTCTGTGTCCAATTAGTACCATCGCTTGAACTCCAAACGTCGCCAAGTCTATCGTAAAGATATGCGAAGCCAGCCATTATCCACATTTTTCCACCAAAAACTAATCCAACAAAATCTCGACGACCTTTCCAAGGTGCATTATCTGTTACGAGTGTCCAATTTGTACCATTATTTGATGACCATACATCATTAGGATGTGGAGAGCCACCGGCATCGCCGCTTATTATCCACATACGATCATTGTGGCTAAGGAACGCCGGGTCCTCGCGGCGTTTCCATTGCGCAGCCGCAGTGGCATTACGCCACTGAATAGTATTTTCCTGTTGGATCTCATCGTAGGTGCTGTCGCCTTCGCCGAAATAACTCCAACTGTTCTTGTTCAGTTTCTGTCGATCAAATTGTTTTTCTTCAGCAAAAAGCAAGGAAGACGAGATGAGTTCAAGTATCAAAACGCTAATAATCACATGTAATATTTTCATAATTGTATCTTTTGGATTCGAGTGTTAGTTTCCGCCATTTTTTTTGCAACCTTTAAACCTTAAGCGCTTTAGCGCAACCTTAGGTTGCGAAAGCAACAACCTTTAAGCCGTTTCAGCGACTTAAAGTAAATTCCATGGTATTCGTCATACCTGCAACAGCAACAGTTATTTTAACAGGGAATTCATTTTCTTTTTTTGATATTAATTTCGCCTTAAAATTTAATACTTTAATCGGTTCATTCGAGC
Organism: Chlamydiota bacterium; assembly: GCA_030596365.1. Lineage (GTDB taxonomy): Bacteria > Auribacterota > UBA3054 > UBA3054 > B51-G9 > B51-G9. The sequence goes on from JAUVKG010000003.1 coordinate 24,222, forward strand.
CAAGGTCAAATGAAAAATTTGCAGACGGTAAAATTTGAATGTTTTCTGAAACGTCAACTTTAACAGAACCTTTTAAAATATTAGTTGTAAAGTTACGAATATAAATATCCCAATCTAATGATTTTAATTTAAATTTATTAAATTTATTGTGCCAGGGAGGGCGGAATGTAGTAAATGCCTGCGGTGTAACTTCCGGAATCTTTCTTGGCGAAAGTGAAAAAGAATCAATAATATCACCTTCAATATCATAAACATTAGCTGTAATATTTGAAGCGCTTGGGCTGCAAATCACATAGTGCAGACTTTTCTTCGCTTTTACTGAAAAGGGATTAAGATAAGTTCCGGGATCGTATAAAGGAGCTCCGGCTCCACCGGAAATAACATAAGTCGTTCCGGCATATTCGCTTCTGTCATAAACGTGATCATGTCCGGAAACTACAAGGCTGACATTGTATTTTGAGAGCAGCGGAATAATAAATTGCCGGACTTCTTTAACATCATCGCCCTTGGCGTGCCCGGCGCCTGTAAAAGCGGAGACATGTAACGCGGCAACAATAAAAGGTAATTTACATGTTTTAAGTTTTTCCTCTAACCAGTTGTACTGTATTGTTCCGGGTTTAAA
>JAUVKG010000159.1 GCA_030596365.1 Chlamydiota bacterium
TGATGAGTTTAGATTGCGCAAGCGGCCTTTTGTTCCATCAAAAAAAGAAATGGTTGTTTGCGAAATATGCCTTCATAAATTTTTCTGTGATAAAGATTCCATTATTAACAAATGCCCGCAATGCGGCAGTCTGAATAAAAGGTAAAGTAGCATAAGCATCTTGCTTATGGAAAAGTAGCATAAGCTTCCAGCTTATGAATTATTGGATATGGAGTGCAGGAATACAGAATTTTCGGGAAGCGAAAAATCTTTTACTGCGCGATCGCAAAGCGGTCGAACTCAATAGAATGTTGGAGTATTGGATTGTTGGAGTTCACGCTCTTAACTGGCGCATGCCTGCTTTAGCGTGAGAATTGGATTATTGACAGGAAAATTTATTTATTAACATAATATCTTTGTAAACAGCAACGAAGTAACGCTGTACTCACGTTCATCATTTAGTGACAGCAACGAAGTAACATTGTATTGCTTTCATCTCACTGATCTACACTAATAAAGATTTTATTGGCAGAATAATTTAATTACAAATACGAATTTCTTTCTTTTTTATTAAACAGAACTATTGACAGCAGAACTATTAATAAAATATTTTTTCCAGCGTAATTCTTAGTTCTCTGTGGTTTATGTTTAATTCAATATAACAAGAAACATTACCGGTAACGGAATTTCGCCGTTCACGACCCACGTGTTTTTGAAAATTGCGCCTTGTTTTGGTTTAAATTCCCGACCATCCCAAAAGTAAAATATTCAATGCTTTATTTTAATACTGTATTTTTAACGCACAAAAATGCAAAAAATTCGTTATGTCGTGCCGGAAAGGGATCAGTTTTAGGCACGGCTGAGTAAATTTGTTTTACAGAACAAATTGATGGGGAAAATTATTAAAATTTCTGAAAAAGTAATGATTCTGTCACAAATGATTTTGTTGATTTCTTATAATTCAATTTTTTTTATGTATCGACTGCTGTTAATGATTCTGTTTTTAATTCTTTACCGGCAAGCTGGAAGCTTGCGTTACTATTTTCCCGTCAATTGAATTCATCAATTCAACGAAATTGGGGAAAGTTATTCCTGCAGATTCAGCGGTATCAATATTTATTGGATTTTCTGAACAAAGTCCCGCAACTGCAAGCGACATAACAACACGGTGATCATCATAGCCATGCGCGTTTCCACCTTTAAGCGTACTTTCGCGAATAATCAATCCATCCGGCATTTCTTCAATATCCGCGCCGAGATTTTTTAATTCCCTGCACATAACAGAAATTCTGTCGGTTTCTTTTTCTCGAGCTTGTGGTACATTTACCAGCCGCGTTTCTCCTTTGGCAAAGCAGCCCGCAACAGCCATAGCCGGAAGAGCGTCCGGAGTAGCGTTAAGGTCTAATTCCACGCCGTTTAGTTTTCCTCCGTTCACGCTGACAAAATTTTCATCACTCTTGATTTTTGCTCCCATTTTTTCAAGCATCTGCACTACAGCTTTATCTCCTTGCGTGTCATTCATATCGAGACCGTTTAGCGTAACGTTTCCGCCGGTAATTGCGGCTGCAACGAGAAAAAAAGTTGCGGAAGAAAAATCAGCGGGAATTTCACGGGAGAACGGTTTATATTTTTGATTGCCCGGAATGACAAATTTTTTAAAATCAAAATTTTCAAATTTGATGTTTTGATTTTTAAGCCAGTCAAGTGTCATTTCCACATAAGGTTTTTCATTCAACAAAGGAACAGATATCTCCGTGTCGCCTTCCGCAAGAGGACAACTTATCAGAAGACTGCTGAGATATTGCGATGTCGGGCATTCAATAGTCGTGAATCCACCCTTTAGTTCACCGCGGACAACAAACGGTGCACAACCATTACCACGTGTTGAAAAGCATTTTGCGCCAAGGTCATTTAAAGAATCTATAAGCGATTGAGCCGAACGACGCTTTATTTGATAATCTCCGGTAAAAGTTGACTCGCCGGGAATGAGCGCTGCGGCTGAAAGCAGCAGGTAGAGTGAGGTACCCGAATTACCGACATCGATAATCTCAGTTGGTGGATTAGCAACGCCTTTGCCATTAACAATCCATTTATTCTCTTCCACAATAATTTCAGCTCCGAAAGATCGACACGCTTCGAGGCAGGAAATTGTATCACCGGATTGGAGTGGGTTAAGCAAAATCGACTTACCTTCAGCGAGTGATGAAATTATCAGAGCGCGAATTGTGTGCGATTTTGATGCCGGGATTCTAACCGAGCCGTTTAGGATTGATTTTTGTGATATTAAGTTCATAGGAAGAATGGATTAATGGCCACGCAAAAAGCGTGGTAAAATTAATGGATTGATGGATTAATGTTCTGGGCTCTGGGTTCTGGGTTCTGGGCTCTGGGTTCTGGGTTCTGGGTTCTGGGTTCTGGGTTCTGGGTTCTGGGTTCTGGGTTCTGAGCTCTGGGTTCTGGGGTTCTGGGGTTCTGGGTTCTTTAAATTCTGACACCTGACACCTGACACCTGAATAGGGCAACCACACAGGGATGCCCCTACGCCCTCTGTCCTCTGACACATGAACACTGACACCTGACACCTTCTATATATGCAGGTACGTTTCCCATTCGAAATAATTATTAAATGCTTCTGCGATTGCTTCCGAAGATTCGCTGTAATTAATTGCGACGTGATGTTCAAAACCTTCTGTGCAAATATAATCAAGCAGAACAGGTAAATCAGGTATTTCTGCAACCCCGTATCCGCCGAATGTGTTCAATGGATCGTCGGTCATTTCACCTTCACCTGTATAAGCGCGAATAACGCCTTCAGTATCATCGGTAGTTATTCTTGTAAAAGTGAAGTCACCTTTTTTTATTCTACCGGTGCAAGTACCATAAGTATTTGCTTTTCCAACACTACCGGCAATAATTTCCTGATAATTCATTTTAACATCATTAAAAATTTTCTTCGGAAGATTCGAACAGTGAAATAATACACATTTATCAATATCATCACCATAATTGTTGTTCCAGTCAGTTAACGCGCTTGGAACACCTGAAGCAAGAGTCATTGCGTACATGCTTAATGCGCCGCAAACGTCAACTTCACAGGCCGAAGGGATAAGTTTATTTGACATCATGCTCATAATAGTGCAAGGTGTAACACCGAAAAATTCTTCCATAGAGGTCCAGCATTGAATTGCTGTAATATCGAGGGCATTTTCTTTCATCCATTTATCCACCACCACGCCGAATTTTGCCATTTTGGTTAAGGCGGATTTCGGTATTCCGGTGCAGCTGATATATTCTGTTACATCTTTTAATTTTTTCACCACCGCTTTATCTTTCGAAGAAAGTTTATCACACATACCAAATATTTCCGATAAGTCAATTGTCTCAACAGCTATCCCCTCTCGTTCGAGAATTTTTTCGCTGTATCTTACGGTATTGAAAGAGGTTGGTCGAGCACCAATTGCGCCGACACGTGTTTTTCTCAAACCGTTAGTCACGCGGCAAACAGCGGCAAAGAAATTCACATCTTCACAAAACACATCAGAATCAACCGATTCTGTATGAAACTGGGTTAATGTAAACGGTATTCCGTATTGTTTAAGGTTATTGCAAACTGAAATTTTGCCGCAGAAAGAATCCCGGCGATTTTGTATTTTCATCGTTTTCGGATCATCCGGTTCAGCTTGAATAAGAACCGGAACATCGAGTCCGGACATACGAATTGCATTTGCGACACCTTTTTCATCACCGAAATTCGGTAAAGTAACAATAATGCCGTCGATTTTATCAGCGTTTTTCTTGAAAAGTTTTGCACATTTAGCCGCATCTTCATAAGATTCAACCGAGCCGAATTTAGTATCATTCGGTGAAAGGCATACGGTATTATAATTCAGTTTTTTGAGAGTGTTGAGAATATTTTTTCTCCCTTGTTCTGCAAGGGTGTCCGGGAAGAATCCACGATTTCCGACAATTACTCCAAAAGTATTTTTTTTCATTTTGTTTTTTCTATGTTGTATTTATTTAGTGCCTTTTCGGGCAAGCCTTAATTAGGGTTCGCTTAAAAAATTATACAAAGTTCGATATTTTGTGTCAATGGACATTATGGTCAAAATGGACAAGATGGACATTTAACTCCACCACTCCATTTAGGACGCTGGGGACAGCGTCCCTCCATTACTCCACCACTCCATAAGCTGGAAGCTTATGTTACTTTTCCATCAATCCAATTCTTTTTTCATTATACACTTTTTTTCGAAATTTTGTATAATATATATACTACTAATACTAATTATTGTAAAAATAAAATAAATATTAATTATGTCTCTTAAAACTGATTTTACAAAAAAGAATGCTGCAGGAATGCCACAGCAACGCGGTCTTTATGATCCTAAAAACGAACACGATAATTGCGGAACTGGCTTTGTCGCAAAACTCGACGGTAAACCCTCTCATCAACTTGTACTCGATGCGGTTCAGGTTCTGATAAATCTTGAACACCGCGGCGCGGTAGGCGGAGATGAACGTACCGGAGACGGCGCAGGGATATTAATTAACATGCCGGACGATTTTTTTCATCGAGTCTGCAAAGATAAAAGAATCAAACTCCCCCGTCTGGGAAATTACGGTGTTGCAATGCTTTTCCTTCCAATGGAAACTAAAGCAGCTAATAAATGCAAAAGAGCTTTCAAAAAATCAGTCGAAAATAACGGCTGCGAGTTGCTCGGATGGCGCGACGTTCCTATTTGTTCTGATGATCTCGGTAAATTATCTCTAGACATCATGCCGAAAATTGAGCAGGCTTTCGTTAAAAAAGGTCCTAAAATTAAAGCAGAAGATTTCGAAAGAAAGTTATATGTTATACGCCGTGAACTGGAAAGGGAAGTTGCCAAATGGAAAAGGAACGATTTCAGTCAATTCTATATTCCAAGTCTATCAAGCAAAACTATCGTTTATAAAGGACTGCTTACCGGTGTTCAATTGAACACATTTTTCAAAGATGTTCACGAAGAAGATTTCACTTGTTCTTTCGGAATTGTTCATCAAAGATTCAGTACAAACACTCTTCCGGTGTGGAGCCTGGCTCAACCGTTCAGATGCGTTGCGCACAACGGAGAAATAAATACGCTTCGCGGCAACATAAACAATATGCGCGGCAGAGAATCGAATTTCAGTTCCGCTCTTTTTGGAAATGATATTAAAAAAATTGTCCCTGTAATTGATGAAAACGGAAGCGATTCCGCAATATTTGATAACTCGCTCGAACTACTTATGATGAGCGGCCGCTCGCTTCCTCATTCAGCAATGATGATGGTACCTGAAGCTTGGGGAACCAAATATCAAATGAGTGCTGACAAACGTGCTTTTTATGAATATCATTCCGCGATAATGGAACCGTGGGACGGTCCCGCAGTTCTTGTTTTTACAGACGGAAGATATATTGGCGCAACACTTGATAGAAATGGTCTGCGTCCCGCAAGATACACTATTTCACGGGATGGCCTCGTGGTTCTTTCATCAGAAACCGGTGTTATAGATATTCCGCCTGACCAAATATTGAAACGCGGCCGTCTTCAAGCCGGCAAAATGTTTCTTGTTGATATGGAGCAGCATAGAATAGTCTCTGACAAAGAAATTAAATCAAGAATTTCGCGTCAGCAACCATATCGCCACTGGGTAAATAAAAACAGAATTTTATTACGCGGTCTTTTTGACCCATCTGAACCACCAAAAAACGAACCGCAGAAACTTCACATCAAACAACATGCTTTCGGTTATACAGAAGAAGAATTGAAAATGATTCTTAATCCAATGGCGGCTAACGGACAGGAAGGTACAGGCTCTATGGGAAATGATGCCGCTCTTGCCGCATTATCGAATAAGCCGCGTCTTCTTTTTGATTATTTTCATCAACTTTTTGCACAGGTGACCAATCCGGCGATTGATCCGTTACGCGAAGAATTAGTTATGTCATTGATGTGTTTTATCGGTCGTGAAAAGAATTTACTTGAAGAGACTCCGGAACATTGCCGCAGGTTAAAATTATTTCATCCAATACTTACGTCGGAAGATTTGAATAAAATTCACAATTCGGAAGATCCAAACATTATTTCAAAAAAAATTGATATCTTCTTCCCGGCCGGCGGGTCAGGAGAAGATCTCAAAAAAGCATTACACGATGTGTTTAAGCAGGCTGAAAAACACATTGCAGATGGAGCTACAATTTTAGTCCTGACAGACAGAAATATCTCTTCCACAAAAGCGAACATCCCTTCTCTGCTTGCAACAGCCGGGCTTCATCATCATCTGATCAAAAAAGGTTTACGCTCAAGCGTGAGTATTATTGTTAAAACCGGCGAGGCGAGGGAAATTAATCATTTCGCTCTTTTGATCGGCTTCGGTGCCAGCGCAATATGCCCGAACGTCGCGTTTTTAACCGTAATAGATATGGCGGAAAGTGGTATGTTATCCAGAGCTGTTTCGCGCGAAACAGCTGTAGACAATTATATTACAGCAACCAAAAAAGGACTTCTTAAAACACTGAG
>JAUVKG010000037.1 GCA_030596365.1 Chlamydiota bacterium
CTCACAACCCACTGTACACAAAGTGCGTTTTGTGTTTTCATGCTCCAACGGAGTATTTTATTTTAGCCCAGGGGTATCAACCTTTGGGATATTGTCAGAACATATTTATGCTCTGAAAGAGCATCTCAAAATTATAAGATTAACCGATTTTGCGATAAATTGTTCTTTCGTTTTATTGAGTCGCTCCTTCAGAGCGAATTCGTGTTGTTTATCTTTTCCCAGGGTTGTTAACCCTGGGCTATAATGAATTGTGCTTTCAGCACAAAACATAATTCGCATTTTGTGTACAGTGAGTCACCACTCACCACTCGACCACTCACGGACCACGGATTACGGATTACGTTTCCGGTTTACCGGAATCCGGTCTCACCGAGACCGGCTCCCACTCGCACACAGCAGTTGCGGTAGCGAAATCTTTAACATGCGAGATAGAAATTTGAATATTAATTATTCCGTTAGAATCGGCATATTCTTTAGCTTTATTATGCAGAATAACATCAGGAATGCCATTGTTTTGGTGTGTAATTTCAATATCTTTCCATGAAATACCGTTGTCATTACTTATGCGCAAAGCTTTATAAACAGCTTCCTTTGCAGCAAAATGACCTGCCAGGGACTGATTTGGATCACCTGAACTCAAACAATACCCGCATTCTTTATCAATAAGAACGCGATTGATAACAGCATCACGTTTTTTTGTTATTCTGGCAACATCAATAATGTCGGTTCCAACAGTAATCATAGTAAAAAAATACGCGGACAAGCTTTAACAGCCGGGCCGCGATATTGAATAAAAGGATAAAGATGCAGTAAAAATCTCAAGCAAATAATATAAAGAACAATAAATTTAATTGCCGGCTTTTTCAACTACTGCATTAGTATTTTCAACCAAAGAATCATCTGCAGTATCAGCTAATGCAGCATCATTATTATTTGTAACATTAGAAATTTTTTCAGTGTCTTCCATTGTCGGCAAAGGTGCGCGACCCGAAGATTGCGAAGAAGAAGTTCTTACTCCGGCCATAATAGAATCTTGAGAATGTTTGCTCTGCCATGTAACAGCCAGACAAAGAATCATAAAAGCGATTGCAAAAATTTCTGTAGCTTTAGTAAGAACATCGCTTGCGCGGCTGCCGAAGACAGCCTGCCCTTCACCCATACCGAGAGCGCCTGACAACCCGGCACCTCTACCTGATTGTATCAAGACAACAGCAACGAGACCTAAGCTTGTAATAACGAGCAAAACAATAAGTAAAATATACATAATTAAAAACTAAATAGATTATAATAATGAACCAATTGACTACAAAACATTCCGAATAAAATCAGAATAGTTTACGTGATCAATTGGCATAAAATATACTGAGCACTACCCCGCCTGGACTCGAACCAGGAACTAGGGTACCAAAAACCCTGGTGTTGCCGATTACACCACGGGGTAAGTAGTGGTTTCAGTCAAAATCCAACGCCGTGAAGCGTATTATCTGTGGGATTCATCGTAATACTGCCATACGAAATAAGTGACGCGGTATTGATCATATACTGTAAAAGTATCATCAACAGTACCGAATGTGCACAGATCCATTCCGCCTGCAAACGCTCTTACTAAAGTAAGACCAGTGCCTTTGAAAATTCCTTTTAAAGGGCCTATGAATGGGTTATCCGCAGTTTCAATATACATTGCACGGGGAAGTTCAACCCAGCATGATGCGCAGTTAATAAGTCCGCGGGACATTTTAAAAGACCATTTTTCAAACCAGTCGTCTGCACTGTGTGGCTGCATCATGATCATGGCCTCATCACTTAGAGTACCAGGATATGCATCTTTTTCTGCGTTAGCGATTACTGAAAAAAACATTACTACTGTTAGAAGAACACACCATTTTTTCATGCCTTATCTCCTTGTTTAGTTAACTTAGGCGTTAATTTATTAAACATACTACATTTATTATCACAAAATTACCTTGCCTGAGGAAGGTTAATTTCAAATTTAAAAGATTTCACTCCTCGTACATCACTTAATTTTTCAATATTACGCGCAGCACGAGCTTTAGATTTAGTAAGAGTTTTCAAAGTTATCTGTATTTTTCTCGGTAAAGAATTACGATCAATAGATTCCCAGTTGCCGCCTACCCATCGTCCTTTCTTAGAGCTCCAGTATTTAACTTTAAAAGCAACAATCCCGAAAGCAAAAGGTTCAACATATTTGGATTCGAAATTTAAAGCAGGCCAATTAACCTCACTGTAATTCCACATACGTTTATTTTTATACAATCTCCATAACTCGTAATCTTTCCATCCTTTTTCAGAGGGCTTTATTTCATAACCAATTTCCACCAAACCACGTTCGGTAGTGCAGCCAAAACGGAGAGCACTGTTTTCACGTGAGAGCTGCTTTATTTCAAAATATACCTGTTCGCCGTCAGGCCGGTTATTATTAATAATTGCCTGACTAAGTTCACGATTGAACTGTTCGGTTGACGAGCGTATATTCTGCATAACTTCAGCTTCTTCCTGAGTACTTATGGTAACTTTATTAGCCTGATTAAAGGCGACCATAAGAGAAGCCATCAAAATTCCCAGTACAGCAATAGAAACGAGAATTTCAATAAGAGTAAAGCCCTTAAAGAATTTTAGATTTGCGATTTTAGATTTTGGATTTACAATTTTCATTTTTAAATTAAATTCAAATTTCAAGCTTCTAAAATTATTTCTTTTTCCCGTATTTAATTGAAGGATAAGGGTTATGCACTCTGAAAACCTGCCTCATGAAGGGGAGATTCTTTTCTGTTTCTTTAACTATAGAAAGATCTAACGGAGTTCTCTTTTCAGCAATTTGACTACGGGTATAAACTTTAAATTCCACCTGAAAGAAAACTCCTTTAACTCCTCTTTTACCTATTTTAGAATCCCCTCTTTTGCCAATATCATCAACGGAATATTGCCAAAAATATTTGTCGTTGTCTTCAAAAGGATAAACTTCAGATTCATAAACAGGACCCGACCATTTTTTATCGCTCATATACCGTGCAAAAGCACGATCGTGTTTCAAATATCTCCTGGCAATAATTTTGCTGGGGTCACCTGTTCCACTCATATTAGGATCGCTTAATTCATATAAAAGCTGATTAACTTTAGTCCTGACAAGATTAGCAAGAATAGTTTGATCCCGCGCGGTTTTAAAAGAATCCATACCAACAGGGAAAATGGAAAGTATGCTTAGAAGCCCGATAGCAAGAACAACCATTGCAGCCAATATTTCAATAAGACTGAACCCTCGACAAACAGATTTCTTTATTTTACTTACCATAGCTAAACCTCTTTTATATAAAGTTTATTAAGTTTTCCAATTGTTATGTTTAAATCAATTAATCCCCTGTTTTTTCGTCATCTTTTACGAGATCTCCTACCTTAACCTTTCCCGTAGTTTTATATAAAATAACAGGCAATTTCCAAATTTCATCTTTACTGTTCGCATCAGTGAGAATAATCGGATTGGAAGTAAAACGAGAAAAATCGCCTTCCGGAGTGATTATTATTTCCTGTTTTCCATCAAGAGAAACTTTTTTAATGAAATAAGGCTTATCACTAATTCTGTCATTATCGTTGTCAAGTATATTATCAACACTGTCAATAATTACAAGCTTCCATTTCTTATGTTCAGTCGGCGCAATCTTAATCACAAACTTTCTCGATTTAGTAATTGCCGATGTTCGCGCAAAAAGTATTTTGTTCTTTATGATAAGAGCTGCGCTTTCAAGCCGCTTACTCTTCCCGGTATTTTTAAAGATCACAAAAGCTGATGTCATTAAAATACCAATTATTGTCATCACAACGAGTAGTTCAAGTAATGTAAAAGCTCGTATTTTTTTTGTGTTAATCAGCATAATGCTTTTATATACACTTCAACTAAAACTAAATTCTAACCATCAAGTCCAAGTTGATTTTCAAGTGATTCATCTTCACCATCAACTTCATCACCTTCTTCACCATCCTCTTTCTTAGTCATATCAATTTTTTGCAAGTCGCCTATCTTAGCCATTCCGGCAGCTTTGTACAGAATAATAGGTAATTTCCAGATTTCTCTTTTATTTGTAGAATCTGTAAGAATAATCGGATTGGAAGTAGAATATGAAATTCCTCCTTCCGGAGTGAATTCTATTTCCTGTTCTTCATCAAGACTAACCTTCTTGAAAAAATAAGGTTTATCAGCAATTCTATCATCATCATTATCTAGTATATTATCAACACTGTCAATAATAACAAGTTTCCACTTCTTATGTTTAGTCAGCGTTATTCTAATCGCAAACTTTCTCGATTTGGTAATCGCTGTTGTTCGAGTTAAAAGAATTTTATTTTTTAAAGCGCGTGCTGCACCTTCAAAACGATTACTTCTGCCCACGCCTACAAAAGAAGTAAAAGATGTCGCCATCAAAATACCAATTATAGTCATTACAACGAGAAGCTCGAGTAAAGTAAAACCGCGTTTGATTTTTTGTTTAATGTTCAGCATGCTAATTACCAGTTACGAACGTCATCTCCCTTGCCCTGCTCATCTTTTCTATTTGGTCCCGGTGACCATATATCGAAAGAATAATGATTATTTTGAGGATCTTCAAGATTGAATTTATATTCGGATTTCCATGGATCCAGTAAGGCGCCATTTAGTCCGCTCATAAACATTTTCTTTTCCGCGGAATAATACGGACCATTCCAATCCGGGCTTTCTTTATATATAGGGTCCGGTTTGTCAGGGAATTCATTATAACCTGTAAGAGCGTTAATTACACTTTTAGAAGATGAATCGGAAGGATATATACCAAAGTCATTGTTATATTGTTTAATGGCCATCTCCAATCCCTGTATTACAGCTTTCGCTTTGCTCTTCTTTGCCATTTTAATGATGGCCGGGAAGCCGGTCATACCAAGCGTGGCAAGAATACCGATAATTGATATAACAACCAGCAATTCAATAAGAGTAAAACCACGTTTGTTTCTATTTTGTAACATTATTCATCCTCCCAGTTTTTAATATTGTCCCTGTTAAATTCTAATGTGAAATCAATTAACTCTTCGCGAGTCTCATCGGTAGCATTTCTATCCGCCCCGCAAGAATACAGCAGGAAAGTTGTCGGATTAGAATCACAACGAGGGCTTTCATTTTCATTTTCTAAATATCTGTATGGTTTTCCCCACAAATCGTTAAGGTTTCCATTTGCATCGGTATTTTTTTTATCAATTGGAATATAAGGCCCTTTCCATCTTGAACTTTTAGGTATATCACCTTCTTCAGGATTATAAATTTTATCGTGGTTTAAATCCCCTGTTAAAGCGGATATTATATCGGCATTAGAATTACGATCTTCAGGAGTTGGAGGAAACATGCCTGCATGAGTATAATAATTATTAAGCGCAGCTTCAAGTTTCTGAACCGTAGCGCTAGCTGCAGCAATTTTATTCTGTTTGCCAACCATATTTACAACGCCAACACTTAAACCGGAAAGGATCCCGATGATTGTAATAACAACCATAAGTTCAATCAATGTAAAACCGGATTTATTATTATTATTCATAATTTTTAAAATTTATCAGATTCAACTGGATTATCTGCCGTGCTGTCATAATGATTTGTCTCTTCTCTCGCGGCGCGCCTGTTTTCAAATTCTTTTCTCTGCGCTTCAAATTCTTCCCTTCTATCAGCTGTTCGTTCAGCCGGCGAAAAGTTTTCGCAGATTTTGCTTAGAAGTTTTCCCATATAATCGACAGCTTCTACGTGAATAATGATAGTACTTCTGAAGCGGCCGTCTTTTTCAGTTATTTTCAAAAATCTACCGCGTTGATTTTCTTTATAATCAACGTAGAAGAATTTATTAAAAGCGTGAACTTTTTCAGTCAGTAAAACATCTTCGTTTCTTGAAGAATCATTCATTATTACCTCTCACTTCTGAATTCGTTGGTTTGAAAGCGAAGAGTGCCCATTCTTCTTATACGAACAGCATTTCTTCTTGCGGCTTTCTGTTTGCGGATACGTTTTTCGCTTGGCTTTTCATAATACGCCTTTTGGCGGACAATTTTCAGCACACCTTCCCGGTCAACTCTCTTTTTAAGTCTGCGAATTGCTTTCTCTACCGGTTCATTCTTCCTAATGGAAATCGTTAGCACTCTGTTCTCCTCATTATTTGTTACATAATTTGTATTGATAGATTGGAGTACCCACAATAAACTGTGGTAGACTCCAAAAATATCAATCTTAATATTCTCACGTAATTATAGCGAAAATAACTTTACAAGTCAAACGCTATTTAATTTGCTAATTGAGTAATTGGATAATTGGTTAATTGACAATATTCAAATTACTAAATTAACCAATTTCCAAATTACAAAATTATTTCTTCCCGTACTTAATTGCTGCCTGTGCCGCTGCAAGTCTTGCGATTGGTACACGGTACGGCGAGCAGCTAACATATTCCAAACCGACTTTGTGGCAGAATTCTACACTTGCAGGATCACCACCGTGTTCACCACATATACCAAGTTTGATATCTTTACGAGTCTGACGGCCTTTCTTAACAGCTATTTTGATAAGTTCACCAATTCCTGTCTGATCAAGTGATTGGAAAGGATCACATTCATAGATACCCATTTCAACATATTGATTCAGGAATTTTGCTGCGTCATCACGACTGAATCCACAACCCATCTGCGTAAGATCGTTTGTTCCAAAACTGAAAAATTCAGCTTCTTCAGCAATTTCATCAGCGGTTAGGGCGCCACGAGGCACTTCAATCATAGTTCCGATTTTAAGATAAGAAAGTTTTTTTCCTTTTTTCTTTGCTATTGTATCATAAATATCAAGAACGATTTGTTTCTGATGTGTGAACTCTTTTACGTGTCCAACAAGCGGAATCATAATCTCAGGTTTCGATCCTTTTACTGCATAAGCAGCTTCAATGACTGCCTGTGCCTGCATAGCTGTAATTTCAGGATAATAAATCCCCAAACGGCAGCCGCGATGTCCGAGCATTGGATTGAATTCATGTAATGATTCTACTTTATCTTTAATCTGTTTTACCGGCACGCCCATTGCTTTTGCCATTTCTTTCTGGCCTTTAGCATCGTGAGGAACGAACTCATGAAGCGGCGGATCGAGGAAACGGATTGTAGCAGGTTTGCCTTTCAAAGCTTTAAATATTCCTATGAAATCTTTGCGCTGTAATGGCAGCAGTCCTTTTAAAGCTTTCTTACGGTCAGCTTCAGTTTCTGCAAGAATCATTTTACGCATTGAAACAATTCTATCTCCTTCAAAGAACATATGTTCTGTTCTTGTAAGACCAATTCCTTCTGCACCGAATTTAACTGCTACTTCTGTATCGTGAGGTGTGTCTGCATTTGTACGAACACCAAGTCTGCGATATTTGTCGGCAAGTTTCATAATAGTACCAAAATTACCTGTAAGAGATGCTTCAGTCGTTTTGATTTGTCCAACATAAACTGCGCCTAACGAACCGTTCAAACTAATCCAATCACCTTCTTTTACAGTTTTGCCGCCGGCTTTAAAACTTTTTGTTTTGTAATTGATAACTACTTCTTCACATCCCGCAACACAGCATGTTCCCATTCCGCGTGCAACAACTGCAGCATGACTTGTCATTCCGCCGCGTGAAGTAAGGATACCTTTCGCGACATCCATTCCACCGATATCTTCAGGTGAAGTTTCAATGCGAACAAGAATAACTGTTTTACCTTTAGCTACTTGCTTTTCAGCTTCATCAGCAGAAAAATACACCTGCCCTGTTGCTGCTCCCGGAGAAGCAGGCAAACCTTTAGCGATTTGTTTTGCTTCTTTTTCAGATTTAGGATCGAATGTAGGATGAAGCAACTGGTCAAGAGATTTAGGATCAACTCTTAATACAGCTTCTTTTTCTGTAATGAGTTTTTCTTTTGCCATATCAACTGCAATCTGAACTGCTGCAGCTGCTGTACGTTTACCACCTCTTGTCTGAAGCATATAAAGTGTTCCGTCTTCGATTGTAAACTCAATATCCTGCATATCTTTATAATGTTTTTCGAGTTTTAAGCGAAAAGCATCGAGTTTTTTAAAAGACTTCGGCATTATTTCTTCAAGCGATGGGAAATCTTTTTTACGTTTCGCTTCTGCAACATTCTGCGATTTTGCCCATTCTCTTGATCCTTTAAGTGTAATCTGCTGCGGTGTTCTGATTCCGGCTACAACATCTTCACCCTGAGCGTTAACAAGAAACTCACCATAAAAATATTTGTTTGAACCGGTGGAAGGGTCACGCGTAAACGCAACACCGGTAGCACTATTCAAACCTGAGTTTCCAAAAACCATCGCCTGAACATTTACCGCTGTTCCAAGTAATCCGCGAATTTCATTCAAAGCACGATATTTTATAGCTCGGTCATTGTTCCATGAACTGAATACCGCATCAATAGCATCTTTAAGCTGTTCACGAGCATCCTGTGGGAAAGCTTTTTTTGCTTTTTTATAAACTTTCTGATATTCTGCAACAACTTCTTTTAAACCATTAACATCAAGATCTGTATCAAGTTTAACTTTATTGCGTTTTTTAACTGTATCAAGTGCAAGTTCAAAATCATGATGTTTCATTCCAAGAACTACATCACCGAACATCTGCATAAAACGTCTGTATGAATCCCAGGCAAATCTTTCGTTGCCGGTAAGTTTAATTAAAGACTGAAGTGTTTCGTCATTCAAACCAAGATTAAGAACTGTGTCCATCATTCCCGGCATTGATACCGCAGCGCCTGAACGAACAGAAACGAGGAGAGGATTTTTACCTTTACCGAAAGTTTTTCCTGTAACTTTTTCTAACGTTTTGATGTGCTTATCAACTTCTGTTTCTAAACCTTTAGGCCATTTTTCGCCTTGTTTATAGAACTGATCGCAGCATTCAGTTGTTAATGTAAATCCTTCCGGTACCGGAAGTCCGATCGAACTCATTTCGGCAAGATTAGCTCCTTTGCCTCCGAGAAGTTCTTTCATTTTTGCATCACCTTCGGATTTTCCTCCGCCGAAGAAATAAACATATTTCGTTGTTTTAGCTTTTTTAGCTGTTTTTTTAGATTTTGCCATTGGTCAATACCTTTTTTAGTTTTATTTTTTATGTTTGATTAAATAAATTTCATATATTTTCTTATTACAGGTTGCGTATTATATCAATTTACAATTTTAATGTCAACGGCAAATGTGCCCGGCAAATGCCGGGGTTATTAGTTAATTGTTATTAGCTTGCCCAGCCATTGGCGGGGTTAATTGTGAGTAGTGAGTAGTCGAGTAGTGAGTGGTCAAGTAGTGAGTGGTCGAGTAGTGAGTAGTAGCCTCTTTTGGAAGGGCGACCCGGCCAATACCGGAGATGGAATGATGGAGGGACGCTGCCGTGCCCCGCGTATGCTGGGGTATGCTGGGTTCCCCAGCGTCCTATATTGGAATAATGGAGCGGGCGACCATGCCTTTGGCGTGGCAAGCCGGAGTTTTACCACGCAATATGCGAGGCGAACCGGCGACGTTCAGGTTTACCCAGCTTATGGCGGGGCCTGCCCAGCCAAAGGCGGGGTTGGGAAGCCACGTCTTTCGGCGTGGTAAACTGACATTCTACCACTGAATTACACTTTTGTTCCCGTTCTCGTTAAAAATTATTTCCTGTAAATAATCTTCTGTTCTGCTGTATGTTAAAAAACCTATTAATATTGTACCATAAAAGAAAAATAAATTAAATCCCTTTCGCAGTTCTTTATACCTTGGTAACCATAACCCAAAGTCGAGAAACCAGTACTAATAACCTAATAGCGATTAACAAGTAACTAATAACTGCGCCAGCTTACCACTCACTACTCACTAATTTTCATTTGACAGTATACAGATGAATTGGTATAATATTGTTGTTATGTTCAATTATTTGTTACAAATTTTTCAGTTTCAACAATAGTTATTTATTATTTGACAAAACCTCAATAATTAAAAGGAGTGAAAATGATTAAACTAACTAAATTAATTTCAATTGTATTTCTATTAATTCTAATATCGCAAAATCTGTTCGCTGCAACAAACTATGTATCAAAAACAGGTGGACATGTTTCTCCCTTTATTTCCTGGACAGATGCCGCAACTAATATCCAAGCGGCTGTTAATGTCGCTTCAGCCGGCGATACTGTTCTCGTGAATGATGGAACTTATTATCCTGGAAGCCAAATTACTGTTACAAACGATATAACAGTCAAAAGCGTTAATGGGGCAGAAAAAACTATTGTTGATGGAAGCAATACAAACAGATGTTTTAATTTGAATTCCAATTACCCTCATACCGAGAATCCAACAATAGACGGTTTTACTATTACAAATGGATATGCTGATAATGGCGGCGGCGTGTATTGCGTTTATGGCACTGTAGAGAACTGCACAATCAGCGGGAATTCAGTTTCTTCCGGTTCTGGCGGCGGCGGCGGCGTGTTTTGCAATGAAGGTGGCACTGTAGAGAACTGCACAATCAGCAGGAATTCAGCTGTTTTTGGCGGCGGCGTGTTTTGCTCTTCCGGCGGCACTGTAGAGAACTGCACAATCAGCGGGAATTCAGCTGATGATGGCGGCGGCGTACATTGCTCTCACGGTGGCACGGTAGAGAACTGCACAATCAGCGGGAATTCAGCTGATGATGGCGGCGGCGTGTATTGCTCTTCCGGCGGCACGGTGCAGAATTCTATTACACGGGATAATAAAAATGGCAACCGTTTTTCCTCCGATAGTACAAATCTATATAATTGCATAGAAAACTGGACTAACCTTGTTAATGGAATAATAACAAATAATCCACAATTTGTTTCTGGCAGTAATTTTCGATTGCAAAGCACTTCTCCTTGCAGAAATTCAGGTACTAACTTGCCTTATGTTTTTGAGACTTTTGATTTAGACGGCAATTCACGAATTATGGGAATAACAGTTGATATGGGTGCTTATGAATATGTAGAGGAAATTAAATATCTACCGGCTCCTGCTCCGGTAATTGATGATACAGATATTAATCTTGGTAAGATAAGTTGGTTGCCAAACATAAATGAAATACCTCGTGCGGAAGATTTTGTTGTTCAGGAACAATTGGGTGGGACGCAAGATATTTGGTCAATAATTTATACCGGAAAAAATGCAAGTTTGCTTATTCAACGATTATCAAATGCATATTATCGTGTTGCAGCACATAATAGTATTGGTTACAATTGGTCGGCATCTGTTTTATATAGCAATTATCCAATAAATATAACAAGTTTAAGCGCAGAGGAAATTATTGATACTTCAGGCTATGTTTCTATTCAAACAAAGGTCAAAGATGATAATCTGGATTTAAGCGAGTCGAAAGTTGAATATTCTTTGGACAACGGAGCTTCATGGGCAAATGGTGACCCATTTTTGATTTCTATAACTCAAAGCGGTCAATCACCTACAATCAATAATTCATCAGAATATCAAGCGAATAATATTTTACCGGATGACTCTAATATTACAATTTTGTGGGACACAATTTCAGCATTAAATGGCAGCGGCTCTCTATCAAACCAAAGAATTGAACAGGCTAAAATAAGAATAACGCCAAGGAATGTATATTCGCAAGGCTATTTTTATAATTCACAAGCATTTATGATAGACAATACTACTGTTTCTAATTACTGGATTGTGATAAATAATAATGATACAACCACAACATCTCCAAATGTAAGTTTACAACTTAATGCAGAAGGTACATCACCATTATATATGCGAATATCACGGTCGGCAGATTATAAAGATTCGGTTTGGGAATCTTACACCACATCCAAAAACTGGCAATTGTTACCTGCCAGCGGCGCAAAAACAGTTTATGTTCAATTCAAAAATGAAAAAGGTTATATTTCTTCTGCACAGGATTCAATTATCCTCGACAATCTTGATTATTCAAATTTTGAAGGAACTAACGATGT
>JAUVKG010000306.1 GCA_030596365.1 Chlamydiota bacterium
TCTCGATATTTTTCTTACAAAATACAATTCCGGGGGAATAAAACAATGGTCGCGGATCTGGGGCTCCGATGATAATGATTTTTGCAAAGGCGTTT
The DNA here is from genome assembly GCA_030596365.1 of Chlamydiota bacterium. Classification (GTDB taxonomy): domain Bacteria; phylum Auribacterota; class UBA3054; order UBA3054; family B51-G9; genus B51-G9. The sequence continues at coordinate 96 of JAUVKG010000306.1, forward strand.
CCGTTGACTCAGATGCGAACATTTATGTCACCGGATATACTTCCGGCGAATTTGACGGGCAGACAAACATCGGCAGTAACGATATTTTTCTTACAAAATACAATTCCGAGGGAACAAAACAATGGTCAAAAATCTGGGGCTCTGTTTCTGATGATCAAGGTCAAGACGTTTCTGTTGACTCAGACGCTTACATTTATGTCACAGGAATTACTTCCGGCGAATTCGATGGTCAGATAAACACCGGCAATAACGATATTTTTCTTACAAAATTCAATTCCGTCGGAACAAAACAATGGTCGAAAATCTGGGGATCTTCTTCCTACGATTTCGGCTCAGGAGTATCCGTTGACACATACGGGAATATTTATGTTGCCGGGTTTACTTATGGTGAATTTGACGGGCAAACAAACGCCGGCAGCTCTGATATTCTTCTTACAAAACACAATTCCTATGGCACAAAACAATGGACGAAAATTTGGGGTAGTACTTTTGTTGATTATGGTTTAGATGTTTCCGTTGACTCAGGCGGATACTGTTATGTCCCCGGATATACTTTAGGTGAATTTGGCGGTCAGACAAACGCAGGCAGTTGGGATGTTTTTCTTACAAAATACAATTCCTCAGGCTCAAATCAATGGTCGAAATTCTGGGGTTCTGCTTTATATGATCGTGGCGATGGAGTTTCCATTGACTCAAACGGGAATATTTATGTTGTCGGATTTACTAAAGGTGCATTTGACGCGCAGACAAACGCCGGCAATTATGACATTTTTCTTAGCAAGTTTGTAAATTTCGTTCCTTTTGTTGACATAACCAACTCCAATTTCTCGGTTGAACTTCCGGAAACTACCACGACTATCGCCGGAACTAATAATGAATTCATAGCTGTAAACAGCATTATGTGGTGGGAAAACACATCTACTTCAGGTGTTTCAGGTACTTTTTTTGCTGACTTATCAAGAGCATGGACTATCTCGGGGATAGAACTTGCGCTGGATGCGAACATTGTTACCGTCTCCGGCTCAAATATTTTTGGCGATGTATCCACCGACAGCATTACAATAGATTTAGTACCGGAACCGGTGGAGATATGGATAATTGGAATGCTGGTCATGCGTCGCATAAAGAAAATACGAAGACGCGCGTGATAAAAATGTTGGATTATTGGGAGAAAATTCAAATCAAAAATTTGAATTTAAAATTTAAAATTTATCCCGATAAAGCAATGATAATCTTATTGACCATAATTTGTTTTTGTTCTGATATTTTATCGGGACAAAAACAAATTAAAAGGAGACAACGATGATAAAAACAATAATAATTTTAACTGTGTTCTTTCTTGCATGTATGATGATTTATGCTGCACCGGTGCACGATGATTTTTACGTGAACGCGGCTAATCTAACGCCGGCACCACCCTATGATACATGGGAAAAAGCGGCGAAAGATATCCAAACGGCAGTAGATGCGGCTTCTAATTACGATCACGTTATCGTTACTAACGGTGTGTATTCTATCGGCGAAACAATTACGCCGGGATACGAACTTTCTAATCGCGTTGTGATAACAAAAAATATAACCGTTCGCAGCGTTAACGGTCCGGAAAATACAATAATTCTCGGTGCGGAAGCACCCGGTGGCGGCAATGACAGTGGTGCTGTCCGCTGCGTTTTTATGACCGCAGGCAAGCTTTATGGATTTACCATTTCAAACGGGTTTACACGTAAAAGCGGTTCAATGTATTATGATCTTGCAGGTGGTGGGATATGGTTGACAAATTACTGCGTGATTACCAACTGCATCATCAGCGGTAATAGTTCGGCATGGTATGGTGGTGGCGCGTTATGCTATAAAGGCGGTTCGGTTTCTGATTGTACTATCAGCGGTAATAGCACAGGAATTGGCGGGGGAGGAGGAGTGATCTGCTATTACGGCGGTTCGATTTCAGATTGTACAATCATCGGCAATGGTGCCGATGATGGCGGTGGTGTGCGCTGCCATTACGGCGGTTCTGTTTCAGATTGTATCATCAGCGGGAACAGTGCGTATTGGTGCGGCGGTGTGCGGTGTTATTACGGCGGTTCTGTTTCCGATTGTACAATCAGCGGTAACAACGCCGTTTATTACGGCGGCGGTGTGTGCTGCTACAAAGGCGGATCATTTTCCGCTTGCACCATCAGCGGGAACAGCGCAAGCTCTTACGGCGGCGGCGCGCACTTTATTTTAGGTGGTGCGTTGACTAATTGTCTGATTTATAATATGAATTCCGCGACTTTTGGCGGCGGCGCTTATTTGAAAAATGGCGGAGCACTTTATAATTGCACTATTGCGGGAAATTATGCTTCCGATTCTGGAGGAGGGATTGTTTGCTCTAACGGAGGAATGGTTATTAATACTATCATTTATAATAATGGTGCTATTCATGATGCGCAGTGGTATAGTTATGATGCCAACGCTACTTTCAGTTATTGCTGTACGACGCCTACAAACAATCTTCCGGTTGGAACTTATTGTACTCCTGAAAACCCTATGTTTGAAACTCCCGGTTCCGATTATCATCTTAGTGATGGCTCGCCATGCATAGACGTTGGATTGAATATGCCCTGGACAATGGCACCCGGTGCAACCGACTTGGACGGCAATCCGAGAATATACGCTTATACGCAATATCGAGTTGACATGGGATGCTATGAATTCATACCTGAAAACGGAGGTGTACTGATTTTTGGAATTTTTATTTTATTTTTTTGGGAAATAAAATTAAAATTAGCAAGTGACAGTTAGAAGTGGAATCATAAAATAAGATAAAATGTGATGAATTTAAAATTTTAATTTCTCCTCTAAATTAACATTTTGCATCGGGGTAATCATCCAGCATCCAGTATCCAACATCCAGCATCCAGCATCCAGCATCCAGCATCTAACATCTATCGAACAGGAGATACCCGATTTTACGTCGCGCGGACGTCCCCGTCCGCGAACTCACAAACACCTTTTTATCGCAAGTTAGTCTATTCTTGGTTTGTGTAGCAGGAGCTACGCACGACGTTTTTTTGTCCTGAAATCTTCCTATATCGATTTTGGGTACAAAAAAGATCGGGTATCTCCAACACTTTGATACTTTGATTTTTATACACGCATTTGTTATAATCTCTTACTAATTCAATATTTGAAACTATAATCATTAATAGGAGCTTAAATCGTGCCCGTAAATATTACTCTCGCTCACAGATTGCAAAAACTTCCGCCGTACTTATTCGCGGAAATCGATAAAGTTAAAAGAAAAGTTATCGCTGAAGGTAAAGACGTTATTAATCTCGGCGTTGGTGATCCTGACCTGCCGACCCCGGAACATATCATAGATGCATTAAAAAATGCAGCCGGAAAATCTGAAAACCATCAATACGCTCTCGATCAGGGGAAATCAAAACTTCGCAGCTCTATTGTGGATTTCTATAAAAATAGATTCGGCGTTTCGCTTGATGAAAACTCCGAAGTCCTGCCACTGCTGGGCTCTAAAGAAGGTATCGGACATATCCACCTCGCTTTCGTTAATCCGGGCGACGTTGTTCTTGTTCCTGAACCGGGTTATCCTGTTTATCATTCCGGTACTCTTTTTACTGAAGGTCAAACTCATTGGATGCCGCTGGTTAAAGAAAATAATTATTTGCCCGACCTGGCAGCTATCCCCGAAGATGTTGCCCATAAAGCAAAAATCATGTTTCTCTGTTATCCGAATAATCCTATCGCGGTCACTGCTCCTTTAAGCTTTTTTGAAGAAGTTGTTGCTTTCGCAAATAAATACGACATTATTGTTTGTCATGACGCCGCTTATTGCGATGTTTATTATGACGGCAAAAAACCGCATTCGTTCCTTGAAGTTGATGGTGCTAAAGATGTCGGTAT
>JAUVKG010000399.1 GCA_030596365.1 Chlamydiota bacterium
AGTTAAAAGTTAAAAGTTAAAAGTTAAAAGTTAAAAGTCAAAGGTCAAAGGTCAAAGGTCAAAGGTCAAAGGTCAAAGGTCAAAGGTCAAAAGGTCAAAGGTCAAAAGGTTTTAAGCATGACCACGGATTACGGACCACGAATTACGGATCACGGATCACGGATCACGGATTTTATTCTTCAACTTCTATTATCTTGCTGCCGGGGAAAAGTTCAAAAGCCTGTTTCACAATAGGCTCATTTTTAGCTTTATTAAACAGCGCCTCTTTCTTTTTTTTCTTCTCATCTTCTTTGTTTTCAGCAACAGCAGCTTCAGATACATTTTTATTGTGTTCAACTGATGGTTTTGCTTGATATATTGCAGCCCTTTCTTTTTCCACAAGTGGTGATCCGGTTTCCAAAGCGGCAAGTCGAGAGAAAACTTCGTCAAGACTAACGCGTTTCCTTGCGTGAAGCAATTTTAAAATTGTAATTTCAAGCAAAACTTGTTTTGCTTCAGTTGATTCCAGTCGCGGCAAAACTTCAAGCAGCACATCAATTGAATAAAGCAGTTGCTGGGACGTATAATTATCGGCTGCGTTCTTTAATTTTTCAAGAAAATCTACCGGCTCTTCAATAACCGATTCCGCGTTTGGAATAGATTTGAATAAAAGAAGATTTCTCATAAATCTCAATAAACCAAGAATAAATTGTGTCGGATCATGACCGGTTTTTACTACCTTTCCTATCGCTTCAAGCGCTCGGGCAGCATCTTGTTTTACAATTGCGTCATTTAATTCAAGGTAAATTTCGCGGTCGGTCCAGCCAAGAAGTTCTACAACTTTCTTTTCGGTGATGTTGTCATCAGATAAAGCCAAAACCTGGTCGAAAACAGATAAAGCATCGCGTACACTGCCATTTCCTGCGATAGCTATTGCCGACAAAGCTCCTTCGTCGATTTTCACTTTTTCGTCTTTGGCAATTTTGTTTAAATAATCAAGCAAAACATTATATTCAACACGTCTTAATTCAAATTTCTGAACACGCGAAAGAATCGTCGCGGGGATTTTGTGCGGCTCAGTTGTCGCAAAGAAAAATTTGACGTGAGAAGGCGGCTCTTCAAGTGTTTTTAATAATGCGTTAAATGCTTCACGGGTAAGCATGTGCACTTCATCAATAATGTAAATTTTGTGGCGCGCGCTTACCGGTGCAATAGCAACAGAATCCCGCAATCGTCTGATCTCTTCAATTCCGCGATTTGACGCACCGTCAATTTCCATTACGTCAAGACAGCGGCCATCACGAATTGCGATGCAGTTTTCACATACACCACATGGATTCGGATTAGGTGAATCAGTACTTAAGCAGTTCAATGCTTTTGACATTATTCTGGCAATAGTTGTTTTGCCAACGCCACGTGTGCCGATGAACAAGTACCCTTGCCCGACACGCCCCATTTTTATGGCGTTCTGAAGTGTAGTGGTAACATGTTCCTGACCGATAACGTCCTCGAAATTTTGGGGCCGCCATTTTCTTGCCAGAACGGTATAATTATTTGTCTTATTTCCCATAATAAAAGATTATAACCATAAGGCGATTTATTGTCAAATTAGTTTTAGGCATTAATAAATATATTTAACCACATAAGAAACATAAGAAAACATAAGTTTTAATTTTAATTAGCCACTAAGACTCTAAGCCACTAAGAATTCAAATTTTATTAATATAATATCTATATAGACAGCAACGAAGTAACGCTGTACTCACGTTCATCATATCAATTTTTCGATCGTTAAATAATCTTGGCACGGCATTTTTGACATTGCATAAAAATTATTGATTTAATATACTTGAATACAGTTAAAAGTCTAAAAAGAGAAAAATGCAAAAATTTTCTACTGGAGTTGCGCTTCAGATTTGAACTCGCATTACTTAAAACAAAATCATTTTATTTTCTTCTTGGTGTCTTCGTGCCTTAGTGGCTATTGTTTCTTCTAAAAAACCAAACAAAAAGTTGCGCAAACGCCACCCTCGTTTTTGTTGAAGTTGCATAAACGCTACTATTGGCTGTTCGTTCTGATTCGTAAAATGCCTGAATAACGTTTGTTACAATATAAATATTTCTGGCACACTAATTGTTACTATTAAATTGAATTTATAATGTTTTATGTTATCTTTGAAAAAAACAACGAATTAAATAAAAAATGAAAATAGCTCTATCTACATTTAATGATAACTTATCAGTGGCATTCGATTTCGCTGATACTTTACTTGTTTTTTCTGTTGAAGATGGAATTGCAAAAGAAAAAAATGAACATTTATTGCAAAATGTTAATCCTGTATCACGAGCTGCTGAAATAAAAAAGCTGGATATCGAAGTCCTGATTTGCGGCTGTATTTCAAGATGTTCTTATGAAGTCTTAACTCAACTTGGAATAGAAATTATTTCGCATGTTTCCGGTACAGTAGATGAAATATTAGCCGCTTATTTGAAAAAAGAAATTTCAAAACCAGAATTGTGTATGCCGGGATTCGGAAGAGGAATGGGAAAAGGCGGAGCTGGTCACTGTGGACAAAATCGCGGCTTTGGACGAAGACATGGCAGAATGTGTAGCGAACCGTATGATTGTGAAATTAACAAATTAACAAATTAACAAAGAGAGGTGTATTATGCCTGGATTAGACAAAACAGGACCTAATGGCGCAGGTCCAATGACAGGAAGAAGAATGGGTACATGCGTAGAAAACGCTAATGCCGGACAACCAAACGTTCCACAGGCAGGTTTCGGTCGTGGTCTTGGTCGTGGCGGTGGCGGACGTGGTCGCGGCAGAGGATTCAGAAATGTTTATCGCGCAACGGGATTAACCGGATGGCAGAGAGATGAACAGAACAACACCCAATCTTAGCCAAAATCAAGGAAGGGCGTTCTTTTAAACGTCCTTCCTAATTAAAAATTG
>JAUVKG010000401.1 GCA_030596365.1 Chlamydiota bacterium
AAACGACAGTTATGATTACAATAAATTTAATCTCGGGAAAATTATTGAGCTTCCAAGAAATCTCAGATTACTTAACGGACATTTTAATGACATAATCGATAAAGCGTATAATCAGACTTATATGCAAAAATGGGCAACGCATTATTACAGTCTTTTACAAAATCTTAGCCCTTACAGTTTTGATTGTGTTGTAGATTTTATTAGCGAAAGAAGAAACTATGTGCTTAGTCAATTACCGGCTGAAATCCCATTTAAAATTACAACCAACGGGGGAAATGATTTTACAACAGAGGATAGCGAAGTCGATTTGTCAGGGGAAGCTTGGATAAATATTAAAAATATCAGACAGGAAAACAACTATACTGAACTCAATGTTGATTGGAATACAATATCAACCTGGAATACAAAAATAAAACTGTTTCCAGGTACTAATTATGTGGTTATTCAGGGATTAGATTTTAGCGGCGATGTTGCCGTGACGGATACAATTACAATCATCAGCACAGCTTCGCCAATAGCAAAAGGATTTGTTATCAATGAATTTCTCGCAATAAATTCAACTGTCAATACCGATGAATTCGGCGGTTATGATGATTGGATAGAACTTTATAACGCTGGAACAAATTCTAAAAATACAGCCGGTTTATTCCTTACTGACGCATTAAGTTTACCAACAAAATGGATGATGCCGCCAACAAATATTTTGCCCGGAGGATTTTTGCTTATCTGGGCTGATAATGAAACTAATCAGGGAGCTTTTCACGCGCCATTCAAACTTAGCGGTACCGGCGAAGAAATAGGTCTTTACGACAATTCCACTTCGGCAATTCATAGTATTTCTTACGGACCGCAATCAGAAGATATATCGAGCGGCTTATTTCCTGATGGGATATACAGCGATTTTGTTCCGCTTTCACCTACGCCGGCGGCAAGAAATATTCTTCCTGAACCGGGAGCGGAATGGATTATGACCGTGTTGGGCTTATTACTTTGCAAACGCAACACGTTACTTCGTTAGGGAATATTGTATTTATGGATTATTGGAAAACTCCGTAAATGTCAAACGTCTAATGTCTAACGACTATTTATTCCCGACGCCCTTTGGGGCCGGGATCTTCGCTATCGCCACGAAATTTATTATTTAATAAATAGGAAATTTAATTCGATGAATTAAATTTAGTATCGGTTATCTCTACTGTCTAAAATAAATTTTTTTATTTTCTTAATATTTCTTGGCGTGCTTAGCGCCTTAGAGAGAGTCAAATCTTTGGTTTCGCTTCTTTCCGGAATTGATGTCTTGGTATAAGTTGCAGTAAATTATTAAAAATCATGTTACAATGTGTCATAGCTTTAATCTCCTTTGGTTACTGATTATTTTTTACCGGACAGTAGTGATTGGTTATCGTAAAATCCATAGTGTCCATTACTCCATTATTTAGGACGCTGAGGACAACGTCCCTCCATCATTCCGTTTTCACTCCTCATCAACAAACTAACTTTCTAACCTCTAAAAAATAAATTGTGATTTGAAAAATCACAATTTCCTCCAACTTACGCAATTGTTTTTTTTTCATCTTTTTGGGATAATAAATTAAATAGAAAAATATAATTGTCTGACATGTTAAACGTCAGATTTTAATTAAAATTAATGAAAATATGAGCTCATACTCTTTAACACACTTGAAAGAACTGGAAGCCGAAAGTATTCACATTATTCGGGAAGTAGCGGCAGAATTCGATAATCCTGTTATGTTGTATTCAATAGGTAAGGATTCATCGGTTATGCTTCGCCTTGCTCAAAAAGCTTTTGCGCCGGGCAAAATTCCTTTTCCACTGATGCACGTTGATACACGGTGGAAATTTAGTGAGATGATTGCATTTCGTGAAAAAATTAAGAAAGAACTTGACCTTAATTTGATCGTATGGATTAATCAGGATGCTATTGATCAAAATATCAATCCGTTTGATCATGGCTCGGACACACATACGCGTATCACGAAAACGGAAGGTCTTAAACAGGCACTGGACCATTATGAATTTGATGCTGCATTTGGCGGAGCACGCCGTGACGAAGAAAAATCCCGCGCTAAAGAAAGATTTTATAGTTTTCGCGACAAATTTCACCAGTGGGATCCTAAAAATCAACGTCCGGAACTTTGGAACTTATATAATTGCAAAGTTAATAAAGGTGAATCAATTCGCGTCTTCCCACTGTCAAATTGGACTGAACTCGATATCTGGCTCTATATTCAAATGGAAGAAATTGAGATCGTTCCTCTTTATTATGCGGCTGTGCGACCCGTTGTCGAACGTGATGGTGTCTTGATTATGGTTGATGATGACCGCATACCGCTTGAACCGGGAGAAAAACCAATGATGAAAAAAGTCCGCTTTCGAACTCTGGGGTGTTATCCGCTGACCGGAGCTGTAGAATCTGAAGCTGATACATTACAAAAAATCGTTCAGGAAATGCTGCTTGCAACATCGTCTGAACGTCAGGGGCGCGTAATTGATTTTGACGGCGCGGCATCTATGGAAGAAAAGAAGAGAGATGGATACTTTTAAATTGAAACTTGAAACTTGAAACTTGAAACTCGGAATTTGAAATTGGAGTGAACGATGAAGGAAATATACAAACTTGATGTTTATTGTCTTGCTGAAGAACTTTCAGATTTGATTTGGTATGATTTTGATACTTGGTCAGTTAAAGCTCAAAGAACTATTGGCTACCAAATAATCCGGTCTTCTGATAGTATTGCAGCAAATCTCGCTGAAGGTTATGGTCGCTTTACCGCCCCTGACCGTAAAAAGTTTTATTTATATTCAAGAGGATCGTTTGAAGAAACAAAAGCATGGTTGCGTAAAGCTATTCGCTGCAAAATTATTTCTTCTAACTCAAAAATCGAACAATACCAAAAAATT
>JAUVKG010000150.1 GCA_030596365.1 Chlamydiota bacterium
TTTTTCTATATTTTTTATATTTTCCTTTGGAACAATTATAACCGGATCCAAATAAGCAAGAGTATCCCATCGGGATATCAATCCGTTTTTTTCTGCCCAAGGCATAAAAGGATCATGGCACAAAAAAACATCACCTCGACCTGAAAGTTTTATTTGTGCGCACAATTCTCCCGACCCTCCATAATTTATCAAAATTTTATCAGAAGAAATTTTAGCGTAACGATTTTTAACTTCTTCCATTGCTGTTCGCATAGAAGCTCCGCACAGAACAACGGTTTCATTTACATTTTTTTGATTATCGCAGCTGAAAACAATCAGACAGAGAATTAGTAATGATGTAATTTTTAATTTCATAAATGTTTATTGGAGTACTGGATTTTTGGATTAATGGATTAATGGATTATTGGATTTGTGATTTGTGATTTATTTATTTATTTATTTTCAAAAAGTTCGGTGGAAAAATGTATTAGATTTTTGACCTTTGACCTTTAACTTTTAACTTTTAACTGAATACTGCCCGAAATTCTCCGGGCGCTTCGCGAACACTGATACCTGACACCCGACACCATCTTCCAATTTAGGACGCTGGGGAAACCAGCATACGCGGGTCGCGGCAGCGTCCCTCCAATCCATTACTCCATCTCTCCATTACTCCATTACTCTATTACTCCATTACTCCATCACTCCATCTCTCCATCACTCCATTACTCCATCATTCCATCAATCCATTATTCCATTATTCCATCAATCCATCATTCCATGGCTCGCGCTGGGAAGCGCGGCTTACTCCATCACTCCAGTCCTATAGTATATCCTTTTTCTTTTAAAATTTCTTTACCTTTTTCAGAAATACAGAAGTTTATAAATTCTCGTGCAGCAGTTTTATTTATTGTTGATTTCAAAAGCGCTATCGGAACTACTGAAACTAAATTCTGATCACGAGGAATAGAAATCATGTCCCCGGAATCCGAAAATTGCCGCACTGTGGCATCCCATAAAATAACTGCATCAACTGTTTTTGTTTCTATGGCAACTCCAAGTTCGTTCACCGTTCCCGTTTTAACCACAACATTTTTTTTGATTTTTTCATAAGGAATGTTATTTTTATCAAAAATCTTCAATGTTCGCTTTCCAATAGCAGCAGCACGTTCATCTCCTAATCCAATTCGAATATCATCGCGTTCAAAATCTTTGAGTGAGCGTATATTTTTCGGGTTTCCTTTCTGCACGAAAATTACCGGAACAAAATACGCAATTGTTTGTTTGGAGTCTTTTTCTACGATACCTTTTTCGACTGCTTTATCAACATAAAATTCCGCACCGGGCATGAATAATCCTCCAAGATTTCCGGCAGTTATTTGTCCGAGTAATCTTCCGCTGCCTGCATAATTAGCGTTAATATTTGTATTATTGCTTTTTTCGAACTCTTCTATTAAAGCGTCTGCTGCCAGACGTAATCCTGCACCGCAATGTAAAGTTATATTTGCAACTTGATTATTCTTTTGACATGAAGTTAGAAGAAGAAGACAAATAATAATTTTGGCTATATTTCCCATAGGTTTGTTCTATCTTTTTTGTCTCCCCTCCTAGTCCCCTCTTGAGAGGGGTGGCACGGAGTGACGGGGTGTGTTAGATAAGTTTGTTCTTGTTTGAATTTTTGAATTTGTTATTTATTTGTAATTTGTATTTTGTTTTTTGTTATTTCCCATCTAACACTTCAATTCTATCGGCTGTTTCTGCCGCGTGTTTGCTGTGAGTAACCATAAGCACATAATTACCTTTTGCTGCATATTTTTTAAAGTAATCAAGAATAACAGCACCGTTTTCAGCATCTAAATTTCCGGTTGGTTCATCGGCAAGAATGAGTTTCGGCTGATTTAAAACAGCTCTTGCAAGAGCTGTCCGCTGTCTTTCTCCTACGCTCAGTTCTGAAGGTAAATGAGTTAACCGATGTTCCAAATTTAAATGTTGTAATAATTTTAATGCTTTTTCTTTCGCGTTAGCTTTCTTAAAAACAAGGTTTGATGTAAGTACATTTTCCAGAACCGTTAAATACGGCAAAAGATAAAACTGCTGAAAAACAAATCCGATGTTTTGAGCCCGGAAGTTTGCACGAACTTCCGGATTTAATGAATAAGGATCTGTTCCGTTAATTAAAACAGTTCCATTATCAGGAGTTAGCAATGTGCCAATCATTAGCAGGAGAGTTGTTTTTCCCGATCCACTTGCTCCCTGCACGGCGATAAATTTTCCTTCATCGACAGTTAGTGAAAAATTATCGATAACATTTACGACATCATTTTTTTTCCGGAAAGATTTTTTTATATTTGTTAATTGAAGCATGATAAATTATAGTTAAATTTCAATATTCAAATAATAAATAACAAATAAATTACAAAACTCAAAAGAATAAAAGTAAGAAAACAAAGAAATTTTCGATAGTTGTTTGAATTTTGTTGTTTTTTTGTTATTTGTTTATATTTTGTATTTTGTTCTTTGCATTTAAGAAGTGTGGGATTTTAGATTTCTAATTTGGAATTTATTTGTTATTTATTATTTGGGTTTTGTTATTTTCCCCCCACTACTCCTTTCTTAAAATTTCCGCCGGATCCTGGCGTGCGGCGGAAAGTGCGGGTAGCCATGTTGCAGTAACCGAAAGGATTGTTGCACCCGCTAACGTTAAAATTAGAGCATTTGGTTGAAACAATGCAAACAAAGAAACTGTTTGTGATTTATCTGAAACAATAAGCATTCCAGCGAAAAAGCCTGCACAGCACCCCAGTACAGCGCCTGCAAAGCCTATCAGTGCTGCTTTTGTTAAAAAAAGAAAGAAAATATTCTTGGAGGAAACACCGAGAGCACGTAAAACTCCAATTTCGTAGCGCCGGTCACGTGAGTTACCGAAAGCAAGAACTCCTATCCAGACAGCACATACAAAAATAACCGCCGGCACTAATGTAGAAACAAAGTCTTTCTGCTCAGCAAGCATGACCGCGCGATGATGTTTAACAGCATCTAATGCCGCTACAGCTTCTTTAGCCGCTCTATCGCGTGCTTCGGCTCTTGCGAGAGCTTTCCCATGAGATTCAAGAGTTTGTGTATCCGGCAGGATTTCGGAGATTTCATCGCGGACTTTTGCAAGACCTGCCCATGCGCATTTGCATTCAAGCGCGAGTATCGCGTTTATTTTATTTTCTTTTTTCAAGAGTATCTGTGCTTCTTTAAGATTTATCCAAGCTGTAATATCGTCTTTATTACCTCGTTCGCGATGAAGTTTTGAAACTTTAAAAGATTTTCCTAATAAAGTTACAACCTCGCCTATTGAGATATTCAGGCTGCTGTGGAGTTCGTGTCCAAGAACTATTTCGCCCGGATTGACGGGCTGAACCAGAGGTTTCAAAGGTGATTTGAAAACGTTAGGTACTTCTCCACGTGTGCCTATAAGAATAATAGTACGTTTTTTTTCCGGCCATTTCAGTTTTTGTTGAAGACTTGGCAGGAGATGACGAATAGTAACGATTTTAGAATTTGCGAGTTTATGGACATAATTTTCGGGCATATATTTCGAAGCGAAATCGTCGGCGTAAAAATCATTTAAATTTTGATCTTTAGGAAGGATAAGAACATTGAAGCCCATTTTTTTCGTTATTTTTCTATAGTCGTCTTCAAGTTTTATTACCCTTTTTTTCGTTTCAATTTCTTTTCGATCTATAATTTCTTCTGTACGTAGCTTATGCGCGCGGAGAAATGTCAGTGCACCAATCAGACATCCTGCCGCGACAGCTGCAGAAAGGATACTCAACCAGAAGTTAAGTTTTCTATAAGAGATTTCTTTTATAATTAGTTTTAAAAAAGTCATTTTTTTGACACGAATTTCACGAATTTACACGAATTTCTTTACATAATAATTTTTAAAGGACTTAAATGACATTAAGGACATTAAGGACGCTATTTAGGACGCCGGGGAACCCGGCATACGCGGGTCGCGTCAGCGTCCCTCCAATAATCCATTATTTTTACCACGCGTTTGGCGTGGCCATTATTCCATTATTCCATTACTTCATTACTCCATTTAGGACGCTGAGGACAGCGTCCCTCCAACTCCATCACTCCATCACTCCATCACTTTTTAGTGATTTTGATCATTGCCATGCCCAGAGCTATTATCCCGAGAACAATTATAACATTTTTCCATATTTTTAGTTTATTCTTTGATTTTACTGTTTTAACTTCTGTAAAGTTTGTGTCATTTTTTACCGGGGCAAATTCGGCGAAGCCGGCAAGTGGCGGGAGCATTGCGTCAAGATTTATTCCCGGTTCAATAAGCGAATCCCAATCCACCGAAAAGAGGAGATCGATCCCCGGATTCTGTACTTTAATTTCACAAGAACATTCTCCGGCAATATATTCGCAAATGCCTTGAAGATTTCGTGCGGTAATATCTTTCGCAAACATAGCTGTAAGCATTCTTCCGCGGCCGAATATTGGATAAACGATTGGATAGGAATCTTTTGGAATAGAATCCGGTAAGATTCTTATAAGCATATTAATTAATATCCCGTCATCCGAATTTGTGTTTGAAAGTCGCAGCATGGAAAGTTTGAAAACAATGTTAGTATCATAGATTTGCAAATCTTCCTCAGGAATATCAGCATATTCGTGAGGAAGTTTAATCTCTTCTTCAATAATGGAAATATTTTTCATAAGAGATACCGCAACTTCATTATTTCTCTTTTCGTTATCCCCTTCCAGAAGAAGAAACACAGCGGAATCTCCTCCAAGTATCCTGCGTGCAATTTCCCTGCGTGCAGGCGAGTCCAATATTTTTTTGATATTATTAACTGTCATCGGACCTTCCCAGACATTAGTTTTCAGTCCGCTGGTTTTCGGGTAGAGCAAATTAATTTCAGGAGATTTTTCGGAAGTTTTTATTTTTTCAATAATGAAGGAGTAGTCATAATCGAAAGTTCTTAATGTATCCAAAATTTCCGAAAGCTTATTTGTGTGAGGGGTGTTGTAATTAAGTTGTATGGCATAAGGATCCGGATGCCATCGTTCCAAAGCATAACGGAACACCGGCACCGAACATGCGAATATGTTGACGCAGAGAAATAAAAATAAAAATACAGTGATTTTTTTCATTTTTTAAAATTAGCCACGAAGACTCTAAGGCACTAAGTTATTTTATTAGTCGAAAGTCCTAACGAAGTAACGCTGTACTCACGTTCAAGGTCTAAAGGTCAAAAGTCGGACAAACCACTCACTACTTGACTACTCACTACTTTCTTCTTTGTGTCTTTGTGTCTTCGTGGCTATTATTTAATTAAACCATATTTGTTGTGATTAATTATATCAAAATACAAAGTATAAAAGAATGTCAAAATCATGCCGAATCAATAAAAGAACAGGTTATAAGTATCAAAAACATGTCGGAAACAGGATTGGAGGAATGGATTGATGGATTGATGGAGTAAACCGCACTCTTGACCGGCGTTAACGAAGTAACGCGCTTGCGTGTTTATGCCTGGTTACCAGCGCTGCAGCCTGCCCCGCCATAGCTTTAGCGAAGGCGGGTAACAAGTGTGAAAGTTAAAAGTGCGAAAGTGAAAAACATTTGACAAAATGATGAACGTCCCGAAATTCTCCGAGCACGCAAAATAATTAATGTTTTTATGGCAGAATAATGAACGTGATTACAGCGTTACTTCGTTAGCGTGTCGAATTGATTGAATAATTTCCAGAACTGTATTGACTTTCGCAGCAATGCCTGCCCAGTCACCGGCTGCAATAAATTCTTTTGTAATAAGTTTTGATCCCATACCGACACAATACGCGCCTGCCTGAAACCAGGCTTTTAGATTTTCTTCGGAGGGCATAACTCCTCCGGTGGGCATAATATTTGTCCATGGTCGCGGACCTTTAATATTTTTAATAAAGTCCGGTCCACCAATCTGCATTGCCGGGAAAATTTTAACTATTTCCGCACCAAGTTCTTCCGCGTAAGCTATTTCCGTTAAAGTGCCACAGCCCGGGATCCACGCAACTTTCCTTCTATTACAAACTTTTGCCATTTCAGGAGTTAATATCGGTGAGACAATAAAATTTGCTCCTGACTGCATGTAAAGAGCCGACGTGGCTGCATCTTCAATTGAGCCGGCACCGAGAATCATTCCCGGCAAATTTTTGATAACGTATTTACTGAGTTCTGTAAAAACTTCATGAGCAAAATCTCCGCGATTAGTGAATTCAAAAATTCTTGCGCCGCCATCATAGCAAGCTTTTACAACATTTTTTACAGTTTCAGCATCTTTGTTAAAGTAAAGAGGAACTAACCCTGTTTCTTTAACTTTTAAACAAACTTCTATTCTTGAGTATTGGGACATTGTATTAAATTGGGTAATTGTTAAATTTATTAATTGAGTAATTGGATTATAAATTTCTAATTGCTCTAATTAACCTAATTACTCTAAATAAATCCCAATGTTTAATGAATAATGTCCAAAAGTTTGGGTTTGCTATTTTGGGATTTATATATTGATTATTGGTTATTTTTTAGGTTAATTAGAGGGCGCTCGAAAAGGGTATTTAAGCCAATATTTTGCCTGTAAGGCAAAAATGAAATAACACAGGGCATCGCCCTGTGAATTCGATCCCCCCCATCAAACTCGCCCTGTAAGGGCATAATAAAATTTTCCTTTCGCCCTTTCAGGGCTGTAGTGTGGTTTTAGGTTTTGACACAGGGCGGAT
>JAUVKG010000285.1 GCA_030596365.1 Chlamydiota bacterium
CGCAGGTTGCGCGAGACGTCAAAGTTATAGATGATCCCATATAATATCATGTTAAGAAAAGGCTTAAAAAGAAGAAATTAGAGCAATTTAATGAAGCAGTTATACAAAATTTCTCACCGTTACAATGATAAATTATTGTATTTTAATTACATTTATTGGAAAAAAACAAAAGAAAATAAAAATCTGGTTAAAGTATGGTGATAGTCACAGGTACAAAACAGGGGTATTTGACAGTATTTGTTGTTATACCAACAGAAAGAGAAGAAGCCCTGTATTAAAGGGGTTTAGGCTTTAAAAACAGGGCTTCCGAGATGGGGTGAATGAGGGGATTTGAACCCCCGGCCTCCTGGGCCACAACCAGGCGCTCTAACCAACTGAGCTACAATCACCATAATTAGTGCCTGACCGCAAACCCCATAATTTGCATCTTCGGCCGATAAATCGGCGACACCTCTTTTGGCGTCATAATTCTTTAAATCCTTTATTCATGCCCCACGGCATGAATGCAGGATTTAAAGAACCCTGCCATCCCAAATAGGCCTCGTCCAAAAAAATGGGTTTTCGGTCAGGTACTAACTTATTTATTACTTTTATATTTTAGTAAAAACGTTTTTTTTTGTCAACTTGTTGAATATTCTTCAGTTCAATTCAGGCTATCCAGCCTATTGCTGAAGAATTGCGGTTGTGGTATAATTACAAACAATTAACAAATTAATAAATTAATAAATTAACAAATTAATAAATTATTATGAGAGCTGATTGGAATACTTATTTTATGAATATAGCACGAGCAGCGGCAACGCGATCGACCTGTGCACGAAAGCACGTTGGCGCAGTAATTGTTCGTGATAAATCTATTTTGTCAACTGGATATAACGGCAGTATTCCAGGAATGCCGCACTGTACGGAAATCGGTTGCGATATTGAAAATGGTCATTGTATTGCGACTGTTCATGCTGAAGCCAATGCAATAATTCAAGCTGCCAAACATGGGATGTGTATAGATGGGGCGGATATTTATGTTACCGCCAGTCCATGCTGGAACTGCTTTAAATTAATTGCAAACAGCGGTATAAAGAGAATTTACTATGGAGAGTTTTACGGAGACGAGAAAAGTTTGAAAGTTGCAAAGCAATGCGGTATTGAACTCATTTCAATGGAAAAGTAAATCAAGCTTCCAGCTTGATGTTATTATTCACCCTTTTTTAAAGGGACAGCGGGGATTTATCTTAGCTTAAAACTTATTTAAATATTCCCGTGCGAGAGATGCGGGATATGAAAATTTAGGAGCAGTTGACGAAGGTTTACGGTATACTGTATAATCTTTACGGAGAATAATTATAATATCGACTATTGGGTTATACGGCGAACTTTCCTGATTAATTAACGGCATAATCGTAAGATTAGGCAGTTGAGGAGATATGTTAATGCAAAAAGCGTTTATTTTTTTGCGAATTATATCTTCATAATCGGGTGTGTATGCAGTGTTCTCAGAAAAGGCAAGTTCATTTTTCAGATTGTCGAAATCATTGCTTGATAATAATTGTTGGTTCCAAATTAATGTTCCGAGTCTGTATATCGGTCCTTTAATAACCTGAACATTTATGATTACACGATCTGTTGAGTCACTATTGTCAACTGAAACTTCCACTTTTGCATCCAGAAAGCCTGAATTCACAAAAAGGTCGCGAATATTTTTTTCATCGTTTTGTAACTTTTCTGTAGAATATTTTCCTTTTCTGAACAGCCATAAATTGCGCGGTTCACAGTGAATCATGGATTTTATTTCATCTTTCTCGTAATCATTTATTCCGGTTATTTTTATATCTTCAACAAATTGTTTTTTGCCGGGGTATACGTCAGTAATAAGAATCACTTTGTTTTGATTTTCGATTTTATAGACATGAGATGATACAGATATACTGTTATAATTATGATTCCTATAAAATTTTTCTATTTTTCTTTTGTCGTTAAACCAATCGGTGGTATTAAAATGTTTTCCAACTATAGATTTTAATGATAGCGCGCCGGGCATGACTGAACAAGAATATATTTTGTTTGTCCAGGCGGATATAATAGGTGATTCAACGAAAGAGTATGAGACATTCACATCGTTATTTGTGGTTTTAACAGTAACGATCACATTATCAAAAACGCCTAAATTCATTAAATTATGGATATCCCGATTAATTTGCTGACAGGAATATATTTTACCGATTCGCAACAATAAATTTGAAGCCAAATCCGGCGGGATTTGTGCTTTGTTAATTGAAATATGACTTATTTTATTTAGTTGCGTAGCGGGTAATATATTGGCCTGGCAATTCAAACAAAAGACAAGAGATAAAAAAGATGTTGTTAAAAATAAAAAACGCATTATTAATCGCAAAAGTTTAATTATTAATTATTTTAAATTATTTGGTTTCCAGATTTGAGAAAGTCTTATTGATTTCCGGAATGGATATTTTAGTTTTAACAAGTTCGGCTGTCACGTTAAGAGCCTGCCTGTCTAATTTAGTTATTCTTTGATTATCGAGATATTTTTTTACATCATTAAGAACATTTCTCACCGGAGCTTTCCGCCCGAGTTTTGCGACTAAACCGTCAAGATAATCCAGGAGATTATTTTTTGTGTTAATTTCTGCGATAGCCGCTTTACGAGTCAATTCATTATTAATAGAGGCGAGTTTTTGTTTTCGTTTAAATATTTTAATAATTTCTTATGCGTCATCAGTTATGGCTTCAGGGGGGTAATTTGTTGAAATGTCAAGACATATGTCATACCATTCAGAGATGCTCCTTGCAGTGATAACAATTTTGCGTTTTCTCTTGATACTGGATTTTAAAGTTTTCCTTAACTTTCGCATTTGAGCATCAAGTTCGTTTCTTGCTTTTTGTTTTTCAAGAAACAAATCAGCTTCAGAACCGGAATACGTAAGAAGTTCATATGTCATTTCAACGTCATCGCAAAGAGTTATTGAATCTTTCTGCCAGGTTGATGTAACATTAATTTTACCTGCTCCCGGGATAATAATGCCGGAATCTTTTGCAATTGTCAGCCATTCAGCATCGTGTAGAATTTCATAAACAAGATTCGATTCTTCAATTTGCGCCGCTCCGGCTGAACTTGCGATTAAAAGAGAAGTAACTTCAGCGGAAAATACTTTCTGAGTATAGCAATTTCTGAATAGCGAAGCCGCACGGGCAGAATCGCCTGCTTTGAAATAAATTTTAGCAGCTATGTAAGATATTTCAGGATTTGATGCAAATCTGTCTTCACAACCCTCAATAGCAATAACTGCATTCGAGTAATCACCGCGTTGCACACTCAATTTAGCGAGTTGGAAACGAATGTCATCAGTTTTTTCATCCGAGAGGAGTTCCGGATTGATTTTAAGAGATTTGAATTCATTAGCATAAGAAATTGCTGATTTATAATCTGCAGAAACTACTGCATTGCTTAAACCATAAAGTAATGCATGCGAATAATTTGTAATAAAGGTTGTAACATAAGCGGGAGCTAGTTTTGCGGCGTTACGGTAGCAGACGAGAGCTTTAGAACTATTTGACTCTGCGAGAGCTTTTTCAGCCGTGTCGACATGAACACGCGCTTGCGCATGCGATTTCAAAGTTTTAAGCCGGTCAAGTGATTGTGAAACTGTATGTGAATTGGCATAAGAGCGAGTCAGGCTTTCGATTTTCGCGAGAATTTTTTCATAATCTTTATTAATATTTAAAGACAAGGTTTCCTGAAGCGTTTCGATTGCTTTCTGTTCAGTTTTTATACCGCTAAGTGAAGAAAGTTGTTTTTGTGCTTCTTTAGCTGATGAAGTGCTTTTATAGCTGTT
The DNA here is from genome assembly GCA_030596365.1 of Chlamydiota bacterium. GTDB lineage: Bacteria > Auribacterota > UBA3054 > UBA3054 > B51-G9 > B51-G9. Next base: position 3,849 of record JAUVKG010000285.1, read on the forward strand.
GATGACAGTTCGATATGAAGCTTCAGCTTTGTCAAATTCCATTTTAAGCAAGTGTTTATTTCCCGTTTCGAGAATTTTATTTGCACGGAGTTCGCTTTCCTGAGCGTATTTATCAAGCAAGGTTTTAAGATTATTATTTACGATTTCTATTTCGCTGAAAGTTGGATAGTTATCAACAATTTTCTGATAAGATTGAATTGAACGATAAACCTGACCGTTGACAAACGCGTTGGATGCCTGATTTAGAAGTTCACGAGCGCGCACCTCAACAATAAAAGGTGTGTATTCTTTTTCAACATCATTTAGTTTCTTTATTTCTTCAGCTGTAGGAAAACGTTCGCGAGCTGATTTGACAATTTTTTGAGCTTTGTCAAACTGTTTTTGCCGCAGGGCTTCCTCAGCGGCTTTATAAAGTTCGCGTACGATGATATCTGCTTTGTCATCCACCGAGCTTGTTCTATCGATTCGTTT
>JAUVKG010000231.1 GCA_030596365.1 Chlamydiota bacterium
ATATCTCTGCCGCGAACATTCCCGAAAACGCTCCACCGCCGCTGATTTTTTTCGCGATTAATTTGTATGGGTCCGAGAATTTGTTTGATTTCAGCAACTTGTTCAAGAGGTATTAATGCGCCGGATTCGTTGTGCACCAGAAGCTTTTTGATGGCCTCCGGATTATTGCGGAAAGGTTCCTGGTACCTTACATGAATATCAAATCTGCGAGTATTTAAAAAAATATTGTCAATCGCTTCTCCGCCAATAGCAAGCTCAACCAACTCAAGAATTTCATTGACATTAACACCAAACCTTGCGCAAGCAGCTCTGTCAGCAATCACTTGGACCTGTGGCTGGCCAAAACTCTGTTCTACCGACAAATCAACCAGTCCCTGAACATCACTAATTGCGTTACGGATTGCATTGGCTTTTTCAGATAGAACATCAAGATCTTCACCGAAAATTTTAATTGCAAGCTGTGCTTTCACGCCGGACAACAACTCGTTAAAGGCGTTTTGAATAGGTTGAGTAAAATTAAGTTGAATTCCGAGAACAGGAGATAATTCATTGTTTAAAGCTTCTATTATTTCCTTCTTAGAACTAAAATTTTTCCACTCTTTTTTGTCTTTGAATTCAATGTGTACTTCAGCATAATTTACCGGGTGAGGATGGCTTCCGGCTTCCGGACGGCCGATTCTGGAAATCACTTCATCCACCTCTTCAAATTTCAATATTTTTCTTTCGAGATTTTGAATGGTTTTAGTTGCTTTTTCCAAAGAGATTGAAGGTGCCATGTTTACACCAATAAGAATTGAACCTTCATCAAGAGTTGGAATAAATTCCGTGCCCAAGCCACGGAACAGAACAATACTGATGCAAAATGCCAGTACAACAATAATAAGCAAAAGAACTTTTAATTTAATCGCGGCGTTGAGTAAAGGAGCATAAAGTTGTTTTAAAATACGAACTACAAAAAATTCTTTGTGCTTGCCGGCCTTTAAAAGGTAAGTACAAAGCGATGGAGCAACAACTATTGCGGCGATCAAAGAACCGAAAAGCGCAAAGCTTAATGTAAACGCCATAGGCGAAAACATTTTTCCTTCAACTCCCTGCAAAGTAAAAATTGGAAGAAAAACTGTGATGATAATTAATATAGAAAAAATTATCGGCTTGCTTACTTCGCGGGCAGCATCAAGAATAATATCATCTTTATCACGTCCGGCGCTGATTTCATCGCTGTTAAGATGGCGGAATATATTTTCTACCATTACTACTGAACCATCACCCAACATACCTATGGCAATAGCAATTCCTCCCAATGACATGAGATTCGCTGAAATGCCCGCCTGTCGCATAAATATAATGGAAATCAATGCACTCAGAGGAAGAGCCAGCGATACAATAAATGCCGCACGAAAATTACCGAGAAAAAAGATGAGAACGATAATCACGAGAATTCCGCCTTCAAGTAATGCTATCTTAACAGTGTGAGTAGCATTTTGAATCAAATCCGCCTGCTCATAATAAGGGATAAGATGAACTCCTTTTGGAAGCGAAGCCTGAACTTCAGGAATTTTTTCATACAAACGTTTAATAACTTTCATGGTGTTTTGACCATAAAGCTGTAAAACAATTCCGGAAACAACTTCTTCAGTTCCGTTTCGAGAAACAACACCCCGCCTGACTTCTCTGCCATATTGAACTTCCGCAACATCGGCTATGCGAATAGGTGTTCCACCAATAACTTTAACCTGAATGTTGCGAATGTCATCCAGATTTTGCAGTAAACCAATCCCCCGAACTGTGTGCTCCTCATTTCCAAGAACCATGAACAGTCCGCCTGCGTTACGATTGTTGCTTCTTACTGCTTCAACTATTTCCTCCAAACTAATATTGAATTTGCTTAATGAAAGAGGATCAATCTGGATTTGATATTGAAGAACGTGGCCGCCTATAGAAAGTATCTCAGTTACTCCGGGAACAGTCTGCAATTGATACTTAACTATCCAATCATTTATCTCCCGCAAATAGATATCGGAGTCTTTACCTTCCGTATCTGTTCCTTCATCAAGCGTAAGATAGTAAATAAATATTTGTCCCAAACCTGTAGAGATAGGACCCAGCTTAGGGGGTTCATGCATTTCAGGTAAATCGGCCATCGCGCGATTTAGTCTTTCTGCAACTATTTGCCGTGCGAAATAAATATCAACGTTATCATCAAAATAAACATAAATTACCGCCATACCACCTGCAGAAGTTGATTTTATTTGAGTAACTCCCGGCAAGCCGTTCATAGCGGACTCGATTGGAAAAGTAATGAGTCGTTCAACTTCTTCAGGCGCCATTCCGTGAGCTTCAGCAAATACCGGAACCATAACGGGAGAGATATCCGGGAAAGCATCAATTGGCAAGTTTCGGTATTGATATAATCCTAAACCTATTACTATAAAAATACCAAGGACTATGAGGAATCTGTATTTTAACGAAATATCAACTATTTTTTTATGCATAATGTTTTGGGAAAATTACAAAATTCAAATAATAAATTACAAATAAACGAAGAAAATTACAAAACTCAAATAATAAATTACAAATAAATCTCAAATTTCAAACTCGAAAAAACAAACGAAGAAAATCAAAATCACAAAATTCAAAAGAACCTTTTTTTATTTTTATTTTTCAAGTATTGATGAAAATATTTTTTTCAATTCAATAGCTTCTTGTATCAAACGAAGATTTTCATCTGCATTTGTAAGATCATTTGTTTCATGAATAAGTCTCAACCAATAAGCTCTTTCTTTAGCTTCTTTGCGGCTTATTTTGATTCTCATTACAAAATCCTTTTTACTCAAAGATTCGTTAGCTTCAATATAATTTGCACCAACTGAACCTGAAGCTCTTACAACTTGCTTGCCATCTTCATCGTTTGCAATTGTTTTCGGCAGTGTTTTGATAAAAAGTCTGACAGCTTTAGCAAATTGAAAAGTTCTTTCTTCTAAATCATATATTGGTTTTGGCATATTATTGTTTTTGCTTTTGTTATTTATTTGATTTTTGTCTTTTGCAATTTGTTATTTATTTGTAATTTATTATTTGCAATTTGTTATTTTCTTCAAGTTTTGTTATTTTCTTCAATGCCCATGCCCTGCATGGGCATCCATACCGCTGGTGATAATTTTAGTTTTCAACTCAAATGCTCCTTGGGAAACATATTTATCGCCGGATTTCAATCCTGAAGTTATTGCAATATATTTTCCATCACTAATTCCCAAAATAACCTGGCGCGGTTCAAATTCACCTTCATGCTGAATAAAAACAACATTTTCGCCATCAATATTTTGAACGGCCGAAACCGGAACACTAATTTCCGGCTTGCCGCCTTCTATCGCAATTTTTGCTGTAACAAACAAACCCGGCCGATACATTCCGCTTGTGTTGGTAATTACCAATCGCGCTAATGCCGCCCTGGTTTCTTTTCCTAAAACCTGCGAAACAAAACTGATTGTTCCTTCTGTATCAGGTATACCGGAACCAACTGAAATAGTTCCGCGCTGCCCGACATGAATAACCGGCAAATCTTTTTGGCTGACACGCAGGTTTACCCAAACTGTATCAAGGTTAGCAACAACAAAGTTGACATCATCTTCTTTGTCTTCCTTTATTACTTCGCCCAGAGTTATGTGTTTACTGATGATAGTACCATCGAACGGGGATTTCATTTCAAAATGTGTAAGCATTTCATCCGGTTGTTCAGGCAATTTTTTGATTTCTTCTTTAGACAAACCTAAAGCCACTAATTTTTGTTTTGTGGAACGTAACTCTATTCTAGAATCCACCATGGAATGTCTGGCGTTAAGGTATTCTCGTTCGGAAGAAATCTGCTTTTTAAAAATATCTTCTTCTTGTGAAAAAATGTTCTCTTCCAAAGAAAATTTTTCCAGAGCCGCAAGATAATTTGCCTTTGCATCAGCAAGCTCCCGACTTTCTAAATCTGCCAGTACTTCTCCTCCTTTCACCTTATCGCCAAGTGTTTTTCTGACTTTTTTTACGCACCCAGGTACACGTGAAACTACATGCGCTGTCATATCTTCATTTACTGTAATGTCTCCAAGCAACGAAACTTCTTTGTGTAATTTTCTAAGTTTAACGGATTCAACTTTAATTCCGGATTCTTTTATTTGTTTAGCGCTTAGTTTGATTCCAGCTTCATCTTCAGTAGAATGGTCATGTCCTGAATGGTCTTCGCCGTCCTGATCATCGTGATCACGTTCAGCTTCTTTTGAGTGGTCATGTCCGGAATGGTCTTCAGAGATATTGCTGTTATGTTCAGCTTCTTTGTGTTCTTTATTCTCGGCATAAGACACAATAGCAAAGACATAAATAAGCAATACGAACACTAATAAATAATTCATATGATTTTTTGATTTTTTGATTTTTTTAAATAATTTCATTTTGATTAAAAGTTTTTTAGGATACAAGTTTCATCAACAATTTTTACACACTTTTAATTGCGATTTGTTAATTTTAAGTTCTTTTTTATTGATTTCTATCTCATGTAACAATTCAAATATTTTATTTTCAATCTTATTTTTTGGTTTAACTATTGAATAATAGATCCACAAACCTTCTCTCCTACATTTTACCAAACCTGCATATTTTAACAATGTAAGATGTCGGGATACTTTTGCCTGCGATAGCTTCAGAAAGCTTTCAATCTGGCAGACACATAGCTCCTGCTGGTTTAAAATTACCATAATTGTCAATCTTGTTTCATTTGACAATGCTTTAAATATTTCCGTGTATTTATTCATTTACAGGCCTCGCTATATATTAATATTCGATTGTATGATTATACTATATGACTGTATTATTGTCAAGGTGAAACTTGTTATTTTAAGGGAAATTAATCGAGTAACCAACCCGCTTTGCGAACACCTGTCAGTTGAATATCCAATATCCAACACGGAATAACCAATTGTCAATTTTAGGACCTGCTGCCTGCCACCGAATACCGCCCGAAATTCTCCGGGCGCTTTACAAACACTGCCACCTGACATCCAATTAATAAGCACTCAATATTCAACAAGAAATGCTCAATGTTCAAGTAAATCTAAAATCACAAATCACAAATCCAAAATTAAACACCTGCCGCCTGCCACCTGATTCCACATTTTCCCACAACTTTTAATAATTTCAAAAATAGTTGA